>MEHH01000073.1 GCA_001940755.1 Candidatus Heimdallarchaeota archaeon AB_125 | reverse complement strand
CCAGATATTCTAACTGCAGATGGTATGTCAAGCACAGCAGCAATGATGTTTGAATATAACTCCAGTTGGGGAAATGTTGATTTAGATATTCTGATTAAGTTCCAAGAAGAAGTTTTCCACGATCCAGACATTATCACCCATTATTATGAAACAAACTGGATAAATGTCTTTACGCTCAAACCAGCTTCGGGAGCTAGTTTACCAATAATCTCAGTTATTGCAGCAGCTGCTTTACTGGGAAGCATGGTTAATAGTAAGACCAAAAGAAGAGAATTCAGAAATTGAATCTATTTACCATTTTTTTTAACAAATTCAAGTAAATTAAGAATTATTTGAGAATCAGACTCAGGAAGTATAACCAATTTTTCTATACCTTCCCTTCCCTTAATACTTATTTCCAGTCTTCCATCTGGATTTAACTCATATGTTTCAAGAGCTAGTATAGGTCTAGCGTATGTAGTTCCTCCAGGGATTTTAACGAATAGTCTCTTATTCGATATCCATAAAGTTCCATTTTGTCCAATTACTGATCCCACTACAACATCTCGAATAGAATCAATGTATAATATCTTCTCACCTTCTAACTCTTGAATATTACTCATTTCTGTTGTGATTGATCGATTAACTGAAGATAATGCCATTAACTGATCTATAGCTAGAGAGAACAAGGGATCTTCTATTGAAACACTTTGTACTCTATCTCCCTTATCAATTAAAGCTAGTATTCTATGTCGTGCAAATGCAACAAGAGCATCTGAATCTCCACCTGTTGGAAAGAAGTTAAATCTAGTACCACTGAAGAACCTATTGAATAAACTATCATCACTTCCAAAAATATAAATGAAATCCTCTGTTCGAAGTTTATCAGTGAAGTTGCCTTTAGAATGAAAACCATATTCATGTGCTCCACCTGCACTTTCATATGTTCTTTCAATTGCCTCTAAAAGACTCTGGGATGCTTCACTAAACTGTTTAGTAAACTCTTTGAATCTTTTTATTGGTTTATCAGCAAAGTATATAGACGGTTTCTCAGATTCATCTTTTCCTACAAAGCCTTTATTGTATAATTCATCTAAAACTCCGTAAATTTTAGCTTGAGGTATTTTGGTTGCTTTAGCTAAATCTGGAGCACTTGCTTTACCTAGTTTGACTAATTCTATGAAAGCTCTTGATTCGTATTCTGAGAATCCTAGTAACTTCAGTTTGTCTACTAAATCACTTTGCTTGGACATTCTAATTAGTTTAAGTTTTTTATCTTTAAAAAGGTTGGTATTTAGTTACTACTGCGGTGGTTACAAATGTGAACATTTATATAGTTCTGTCACTTACTACTGTAGTGGTAACAAAAAATCGAGAGTTACAAGGTCCCTCGGGACAAATAACAAATAACTATCTCGGTGGTAAAAAAAATGGCAAAATCACGAATAACCTACCTGAATGGACTGGCGATTGTTAGCATTGTGTTCATATGCATCTCAATCATTCCAGTTGGTGTATTGGCTGGTGTTGTTTTTAGTGAAGGTGGATATAATAGTCATGAATTCTTAGTTGAACCAGAATCAAATCATACAATTTTTATTGATGTTCAAGGAGATTTAGTATTCTATTATGATATTTATGATTACCCTTATACTAAAGACTACGAAGTATACATTGTAAGCGATACTGAATATGATCAGTGGAACTCTTCTGTCGATCCACGTCCCGATCCTGAACTGATGATTGAAGGAGTTGAGGACAACTTTAGATGGATAAGAGCCTATGGAGAAGATAAATATTTTATACTTTATAATGACGATAATGAAACAGTTTTAGATGTTGAATTTCACTATTTTTCAGCTGATAGAGCTCAAATTATTGGTGGATTAGCTGTAGGATTGGTACTCGGCACATTTACAGCTCTATTATCTTTACACACAGTATTTTATCTTCTTAGAATACTTGTCTTCATACCTATCTTTGGATTTAGATACTCAAACGGTGATGATAGAAGAAAAGGTAAAAGAAGCAGTTATGATTACAGAGCTGCTCCAGCTGCTCCAGCGGTTAAAGCTGCTCCAGCTGCAAAAGCTGCCAGAGCTGCCCCTGCTGCTCCAGCAATTCCAGCTATTAGACGAACTCCTGCAGTTGTAGTTCCAAGAGGTCCTGCAATTCAAAACATCTCATCAACATATGTTGTTGCTGGACAAGCAAAACAATATCCAGAAAATGATTTCAAGAGATACATGGCAAAAACATGGGACTTTACATCCATTGCTGAAAGAGTACTAGTGATAATAGCATTATTCTTCTTATTGACTGGTGCTGTAACTGGAACTTGGTATATTATAGTAGTATTTCCAATAGTCTTGATCGGTATAGCTGTCATTGTTTATTTCGCTGGTCGTAATAGACGTGAAAAACTAATCAGACTAGTAGAAAGTCACAAAGCAGTCTATATTACTGAAGCTGCAAGAATATTAAGATCAGCCTCTGAAATAATTCGCATGGATGCTTGGAAGATTGTCAATCTAGGATTAGCTCCAATTGGTTTCGATACAACTAATAACATCCTATTCGATGCAACTTCTGTAGATCCATCCAAAATGCAAGATGTTTCTCCAGAAGCACAAAAAATTCACGATGAGTTAATATCTGAAGTCGCTGAACAAGTAGATGTAAAAGAAGAAAAGAAAGTTGAGGAAGTTGTTGAAGGCGTAGAAGTTAAATGCCCATTCTGTGACAGCAATAACCCCCCTGACTCTTCATTCTGCATAAAATGTGGTGCAAGCCTCAAGCCTGCAAAATAACCTCTCTTTCTTCTTCTTTCCTCGTTTTTTTATTCCCCTTTTTTTTTCTTTTTTCTTACAACTTAATTTAATAAGATTAGACAAATTTCAAGAATCAACATGAAAAAAGGATAAGCATATATCAAAAAATTATAACCTCAATCCCTTCTTTAGTATTGCTTTTATTCGACTAAACATACCAGTGAACAAAATCTCTAACCAATACACAATGCTTATTTATTATCTATCTTAAAGTAAGTTTACAATAAAATAACTTTTCGAGATGAAGTATGATGTCAACAAAACGACTAAATGCTCTTATAGTGATTTCTTTAATTATTGGAGTGTCTGCACTTGGAGTTGGAGTATTTTCCGTAATTCGAACGTATTTCCCTGAAGTAAGAGAACATGAAACTCAAACTGGTATAGTTGGTTTATGGGAAACTATTGAAAGTGATCAGTCATCTTTATTTACACTGATTTTAAATGACATACGTACCAACGATAGTGATTTCTTTTCTTTAAACAACCCGAACACCACATTATCTTTGAATCAAGTAGGATGGTATAAAGTAAGTTTTCGTTTCCGACTAGTAAGTTTGATAGTCAGTAATCCATATGGAGTCCAGATTTGGAAGAATTCTTTGGTATACCAAGATCTGGAGTTTGAAGCTACTGAAACCGCCAAGGATATCAATGATTATGCATATCTTTACAGTGATGGAGATGATGAATTTCACTTTGAGTGTTATGATGCAATGATAACAGATTCATTTTGGGTTACTTCGAGTCAACAATACAATCAATTCGTGCTGGAATACGTTGGTGAGGTATAAGATTATTCTTTTTTTTCTTCTTTTCTCACTTTTTAACTTTTTTACCTGATATGTGGATTAGGACAGTTCATGTAATCTTCATCAAGTTCTCTCTGAACTGGATCCATGAATGAACTATCAACAAGCTCTCCTTTAAGATTATAAAATCTCCACCAAATGCAGGTTTTCATTTTTTCTATAATCTCTTCGTCAACAAATTTCTCTTTGAGTCCTCTATTAACCATTAATTCTTTGTAGTCTTCTATTTCTTCTTCAGTATCAAAGACGTAATAGTTCTTAAGATCTGTATTCAGAATTTTGTTCTTAACTGAGTACAACCATTCATCGAATCTAATATTCTCATCTTCAGACATATCTTTTACAATTGGTGGTACATAAGTTACCCCATACCCTCTAGCGTTCTCTCCTTCAGCATCACTCATTATTTTATAATCAGTTCTATTTCTAAGCCAATTGAAATAACGTATTGGAGTCTTGCCTGATACACCTATACACATGTATTGAGTACTGCGCCATAAAGATCTTTGATAGAGATGATCATGACCAAAAATTGCTGCACTTACACCATATTCATCAAATAAAGGAGTTAAACAAGATTGAGCAAAAGCATCAGAGTTATTTCGCGCTCTTCCAAAGAAACCAATTGTGAATATAGCTGAATGCAAGAAAACAATACAGAATTGAGGACCTTGCTCTTTATCAGCTTTTCTTCTCCATTCCTTCAATTGCTCATTCAGCCAGATCCATTGTCTACTTTCACAACTAATGCTTTCATTCCCCCAATTTAGCCCTACAGAGTCTAGATGTATCATGAAAACATTCCCAACAACTTGAGAATAATATGCCCCTCCTTTTGTTCTTGGTGTTTGAACAAACATATGGAAGAATTTCTGTGTTCTTGCTTTACCTCCCAACATAGAAGCTCTTCCCCAACCTCCATCATAGTAATCATGATTTCCTATAGTTGGAGTAAAAGGTATTCGTGCAAAGTTTTCAGTTGCACATGAAAATAGATCTGCCCAATATTCATGATATGAACCATTATCGATGTTATCACCACTTGTTGTGAAGACCTGATATCCTTTATCGAAAGTATATTCAAACTCATTAATATGAATGTTATTCATTAAACGCTTCAACCTGGGATTGTTCTTTGGTCTGAAACCAAAGACCTTTCCTCTCTTGAATGAAGCTTTTGATCCTCCGTGCATGTCAGAAGTAGAAACAAAGAATGCTGGATCTTTGTTAGATTGAACACCTGCTGTAAACTCTCTTACTTTAGAGGCGCCTACTAATTCATCTTTTTCATTAAAACATTCAATTCTATAATGGTAATCTTTCTTCTCTACTAGATTTTCAATTAAACCTAAGAACAGCTGTGGTGCAGATGAAACAGGATGATATGAAAAAGATGAAGAATGTTTCATAGGAATTTCAGCTAATTCACAGTAGTCATCATTGAATAATCGAATAACACATCTTCCTTTTGGATTACTTAGGAAGGGTTTTTTCCTATTTACATCAACTAGTTCTTTTACTCTATTCTGCTTTAGATACCCGTAGTCTAGATAGACAGTGACAAGAATTTTGGATGCATCATCAGCTATTCTAAGCATATAATACTTATCTAAAACAAATTTGACTGGAGGGATACTCTCATCTTCTTTCTCTGTTGTAGTATAGGGTTTATAGTCAGCTTCATCAAAATCATCTAGTTCCAAAGGATAGAAATTTTCTTCTTCAGCTAGTCTTCTACGTAATGTTTCACGTATCTTTATTCTATATTTTGTAGATGGGATTCTATCTTCTGGCAGAAGAATCTTTAGCTTCTCTTTAGACATCTCAAGATTGTTTATCTACTAAAGTCTTTAAAATTTTCTGCAATTTGATAGGTTTATTGAGAAAAATGACATAAATCATTCACTAAATTGATTGCAAACAGCTCTTTTCCATCTTTTTCTGTATATTCTATGATATTTATGCAACAGTTTTCTTGTTTAAGATTATCAAAGACTAATTCTGATGCTTGTAAGATCTTAGCTATGACAGAACGGATACAACCACCGTGAGTCACTATTAAAATGCTTTCTTTTTCCTTGTTTTCTTTGACTATATTTCTAAATCCATTCCAAACTCTATCCATGAAATCTTTTGTAAGCTCTCCATTATGTTCAATCATTAAATCGTCAAATTCTTTCAGAGAGTTGAGTTCATCTAGTACTTCAGAAACACCTTTCCCATCTAAATCCCCAATTGTATGTTCTCGTAGATTAGATGTATAGGTTACAGGTAAATCTAATTCTGAACTAATAATTTCAGCTGTTTCAATTGCTCGAACTAAATCAGAGCTGTAGATTCCTTGTATACCTTTGAACTTTAATTCTTTAGCTAAAACAGATGCTTGATCTCTTCCTAAATCATTCAAGGGAGAGGGTAAGTGTCCCATGATTATTCTATTCTTATTATGATCAGTTTCTCCATGTCTAACTAGGAAGATTTTCATAAAAGAGAAGAAAAGAGAGTAATTAAAAAAGATTGGGGAAGGGATTGTTATCTAACAACCCTGGTTAATTTCGCTCCACATCGTGGACAAGAGTATACTCCTTTTGGTATATCTGCTCCACAGGTAGTACAATTTTTGATTTTTCGACCCTTACTTTTGTCATATTTTCTTAAAGGTTTCAGTAGTATTCCTTCTTCAGTCATTGACCAAGTGTAAAGTAAAGCTCCTTCAAGTTCTGAAATAGCATTTTCTGGCAAAGTTATTCTATTCTGATTATCTATTACCAAGAATCTTGAACTATCTAAATCAGTTAGATCTATATCCTGCAAATGCTCTCCAATAAGAATTCCATCACGTATCTCTAAAGTTCTGTCAGAGAAATCTCCAACAATTGGATCGTGAGAGCAAATCAAATAGGATACACCTAAATCTTCCTTTAGCTCATTGAAGAGCTCAAGGATCTGAGTAGATGTTTCAATGTCAACGTTTCCGGTTGGTTCGTCAGCAAAGATTAAATTTGGATTATTTGCTAATGCTCTAGCTATTGCTACTCTTTGTTGTTCTCCTCCAGATATCCTTTGAGGGGTATGAGCCCTTCTGTGCCAAATACCTAGGATTTCCATTAATTCTTTAACACGTTGTTTACGTTTAGAACGATTAGTATTGATTAACCTCATTGGCATCTCAATATTCTTTTCAGCACTCAAGAAAGGAATCAAATTTTGTTCTTGGAAAACATAACCTATATTATTTCTCCTGTATTCAAATTGCTCTTCTTCAGGCATCTTAGTTATATCTATACCATCAGCGTAAAAGACTTGACCTGCTGAAGGTTTAAGCATTCCACCTAATGACAATAGTAGTGTACTCTTACCACTTCCTGAAGGACCAATTATCCCTAATATCTCACTTTTCTTGATATCAAAACTCACCCCTTTTAGAGCTACAACTTTGTTTTGATGTTCTAATCCATATACATGATAGATATCAATTGCTTGTAAAGCTAGATGTTCTGGAAGGGGATCAAGTTGAATTTTTCTTGTTATATCACTATACATAATATCACCTCAGAATGTTCTCATTTCCTCCACTACATTTGTTCTTGAAGCAATTACTGCCGGGATGAGTGTTGACAGAATTATAATCAGGAATGCTCCAATTATCGTTACAAGTAAAACAACTGGAGGGAATATCAGTTTTCTATTGAACGTAGAAGAACTAAATACATCAAAGAATCCATTGAACTGATAACCTAAAATGAAACCAATAACTGTACCAAAAATTGTTGCAAAGAGTGCCATAGATATCACTTCACTTAAGACCAGTTTGATCAATTGTCCCCGCGAAGCTCCTTCTGAAATAAGTACAGCAAATTCCTTTTTCCGCTGATTAACAATCATAAACATGAAGATTGATATCCCTATTACTATTGCAATCAAAGAAATAAGGTAGTTTATGGTTAGTAATCCAGGGAAACCAAATCTCAATCCTTCTCTTTGTCTTATTTCTTCTAGTTCCTGTTCATATGATTGAGCATACACTACCCAATCAAATTGGGTTTCAAATTCAATTGCAAGATTTTCTTCAACTGGGTCTACTTCTGGTTCCAAGTTAATTATTGCTCGTGATACCTGATATGTAAAGGGTGCATAATTGAAGATAAATTGTTGGTCTACTAGCATTGTAAAAACATAATCAAACTCCAGAAAATCAAAAATACCTCCTAAAGCTCCAGATGGTAAATCAGTGATTTCACCAGGAGCATGATCCACTATTACAGCTGCTTCTGCATAATACTTTGATTGATTAAAGATTGTAAATCTGAAATTAGGATTCTCTTTGATGTTTAGAACTCTTGCTGTTTCTTTCCCTAAAGCTACTTTATTCAATGGATCATCTTTGAGAATCTGTAAAGCTTCATTCCAAACAGGATATCCTTCAATTGAATCTTTATGCCAAATAGCACTATTTCCATAAAGCGTCAGATCTAAACCATAACAAGCAATAGGCGTTGATCCAACATAGAAAAATGTGAAGTATATAGGAATGAGTGTTTCTATTTTATCCTCAAAACCTACAAAATCTGAAGGAGAGAGCGTAGTATACGAACCAAGTAAATCAACTCTCATATCTCCTCCGATTTTATAATCAGCTCTACGTATTAATTCAGCTGATCCAGTTTCTCCTTGAATAACAACAAACACAGATAATGAAACAGATAGACAGAGAAGAACAGTCATTCTAGGAAAGTTTTGATGTCTTCTAGACAAACTTCCTTTGAGTAGAACACCTATATCTTTAAAGATTTTGACTAGTATTTTATCTAATTTTTCTGGAACTTTAGTCGATAGTCTACTCACAATTGCAGCTCCACCATACCATAGTAAAATAGGTGCAAAAATTTGCATAAGAATAACAGCAAAACCAAAGGAGATATTGGGATAATTATTTTCAATAATAGTTAACAGTACTCCAACTAAACCTACTCCAAAGAAGATGACATCACCATATATTGCTTTAAACCAACTTTTCTTCTCCTTCTCAACAGTTTTTGCTGTAGCTACTTCTTGTTGAATGAAGTTGTTTGTTTTCTTTCTTGTTGTAAGAAACAGGATAACCATTGTAACTATTAGAGTTGTTAAGATTGTCCAAGGTTTGATATTCAAGGAAGAATAAGCACTAGAAATAGTTTGGAAGTCTATTGCCATGAATCTGTATGTTGACAAAACCATTGCTGCTCCGAATGTTCCGAGAAAAATACCTATTACTTCTCCTAAAAGAGCAATAATTATTACCTCCGTATATATCATACTTCGTATTTGTTTTGGGCTAGCACCTTGGGCTTTAAGTACTGAAATTTCGAACTTTCTTTCTCTTAATGCTAAATCAGCTCCTAAACTGATTAGAATTATAGATAGAACTATCGCAGGGATATACAATACAGTGTCAATTAGCTGCATTGTGATGATTAACCCTTGGTAGGCAAATAACGCGCCAGAGATTAAGTTTCTGCCGTCTAAATCGTAATTTTGTTCTATACGATTCAAAATAATATTGATATATTCATTAAAATCTAGCAAATTATTCAATGGAAACTCTTCAAGATTAAGTTTTGTCGGTAAGCGCCAGAGTTTGTTGGTAGTTAAGTTCCCCATTATACTAGAGTTAAAATTATGACTACCAACTATGAAATATTCTTCATCTAGTAATAGTCCCATCTGGTAGAAACCTTTGACAGTAAAGTTCTGTGTTGTTGAGACTACTTTTGCCTCATTAGGATATACTGTTTTATTTATTTGAAATTTAAAGGCAAGTGAGTCATTCAACTGTACTCCTAATTTTTTGTAAGTTCCTATAGAGAGTAGAACACCATCACTTTGAAGGTCGTGAGTACCTGCTACTATATTGATTCTTTGGATAATAGACTTGTTAAGAAAAGCAGAATCAATTATCATAGGTGTAAAATAGGGTTGATCTACAGCAAATCCTGCATACTCAGTAAAATTAAAATCAGGTTCAAAATACGAATAATAGATATTTCTATTGTCAAGTATGTCATAATGGACATGCTCACCATATGTGACAATAGTATCTTCAAATTCTGGTTCTTGAGAAAGCTGTTCTGCAAATTCAACAGGAGTAGTTCCCAGACTTGTCTCAATAAGTGGTCTAAAATTCACTTCTGCTTCAACATTTTCTATCATGTCTTGAACAGTTATGGTATTGATAATCGCTCCATAGAAGAAAATACTGGAAAATATAGCAGCTCCTAAAATCATTCCTGCTCCAATTGAGATACTTCTTCTAGGATTAGAAAACATAGACTTGAATGAAAAACCAATAAAAGAAAAGAACTTAGGGCGTTTGATTTTCATTTCTTACCCTCCATATCATCTTTCTTAAAAGCTACAAGAGAATGTTCTTGAATGATTTGTCCTTTTTGTAGAATGAAAATCTTATCAGCTTCTTTCGCACATTCAGTATCATGAGTGACCATTATTATCGTGATTTTCTTTTTTGTTGTAAGTTCCTTAAATAAATGAATAATCTCTTTACCTGATGTAGTATCAAGATTTCCTGTTGGTTCATCTGCATAAATAATCGCAGGATCATGAGCTAAAGCTCTTGCAATAGCAACCCTTTGCTGTTCTCCTCCAGAAAGCTCTTCTGGTAAGTGATCCAATCTCGCGTATAATCTAACTGATTCTAAATACCCTGTAGCTTTCTTTTCAGCTTCCTGTTCAGGAATCTTCCTTAACTTCATGGGTAGTTTGACATTCTCTATTGCGGTTAGATAAGGAATTAACGCAAAATTCTGAAATACAACAGAAGTTTTAGTTCTGCGAATATCTAAATTCTCCC
>MEHH01000072.1 GCA_001940755.1 Candidatus Heimdallarchaeota archaeon AB_125 | reverse complement strand
CCAAAATACAAATCCAAAAAGGGGGAAGTGGTAGCGATCGTTACTAATCAACAAGCAAGGATAAAGAATGGATGGGTAATCCTCCCCAAGAAAGTAGGATTCTATTACAAAACTAGACTAACAGTAACCACTAAACTGAAAGAAGTGAGAATTGTCCCTCGTAAAGTGGGCTATACCCTCGAACTAGTATATGAAAAAGTTCTTCCAAAGAGGTGTAAGCAATGCATCAGGAAAGGTGCCATCGATTTAGGGTCTGTCAATATCGTGGCCTTTGTGGATAACCTTGGCTCTCAACCAATTGTTATCAAGGACCACGGAAAAGGAATAAAAAGCATAATTCACTATTATCTAAAATTCCAAACAAAACTAAGAGAACAGTATGTACAGCAGCAGAAAAAACAGTTAAAACAGCAGAAAAGATTGGTTTATGGTCCAGCATTTTACAAACTTCGTGAAAAGTTCAGAAAGAAGCTCAAGGATGCCATCCATAAATTAACGAAATATCTGGTAGATTTGTGGGTGGAAAGAGATTTACATGAGGTCATCATTGGTTACAATCCTAAATGGAAACAAAGGATGCATTTCAGTAAGAAAGTCACCCAAATGTTTGTCACTCTCCCCTTCATGAAAATCATCAACCAGTTAAAATACAAAGGTGCAGAACATGGAATACATGTTGATCTTATTCCTGAACATTACACTTCTAAGAGTAGTTTCTTAGATAATGAGTTTTCGAAGAAGAGAAGGAAGTATGTAGGGAAAAGATCTACTCGAGGGCTGTTCACCTCTGCACAGGGACACTTGATTAATGCTGATGTTAATGCTGCGTACAATATTTTACTCAAAAGCGATCCGAAAGCATTGCCTAAAAGGCGTGCGAACGGGGTAGGAGGGTACGTGATGTATCCACGTAGAGTTTGTGTTGACCCACAAGGAATGATACCCAAGGTCTCTACAAAATGAGCTCAACAGCACTTGGTTTATATGCCAAGGTGACAAAAACACATCATGAAGTTCATTTTGAGTATTGATCAAGGAACAACTGGTACTCGAGCTATGGTTTTCAACAAAAATGGAGAAGAAATATCAAAAGATTATATTGAACATGAACAGATCTTTCCAAAACCTGGTTGGGTAGAACATCATCCAACAGAGATTTGGGAGAAAACAAAAGTTGTTATGAAGAATGCTCTCACTAAAGCAAAGATATCTTCAGAAGATATTGCTTCTATAGGAATTGCCAATCAAAGAGAAACAGTCGTTGCATGGAATACACTTACTGGCTTGCCTTTGCACAATGCAATTGTTTGGCAGTGCAGAAGAACAGCTGATTTGTGTTCTAAATTGAAAAACGATGGATACTCTGAACTTTTTACTAATAAAACAGGACTAGTTCTTGACCCTTATTTTTCTGGAACTAAGATTAAATGGTTGTTAGAAAACTCCACCAAGGTCCAATCTGCATTACAAAATGGAAACCTTGCTGTAGGAACCATTGATAGTTGGTTAATTTGGAATTTAACTGGAAGAAATATAACAGATTATTCTAATGCTTCAAGAACTCTGTTATTTGACATTCATAAAGGTGTATGGGATGAGGAACTTCTTGAACTTCTGAACATACCTTTGCAGATCTTACCAGAGGTTAAACCAAGTAGTGACAAAGAAACATATGGTGATGTAAAAGAAGAAATCATAGGTACTCCCATTCCCGTTGCTGGAGCTGCAGGTGATCAGCAAGCAGCATTATTTGGTCAGACTTGTTTTGAAGAAGGTTCTATAAAGAATACCTATGGTACTGGAAACTTCATGTTGTTGAACACGGGTAAGAAACCAATCAAGTCAGAAAGTGGATTGTTAACAACTATAGCTTGGAAAATAGGAGAAAATATCGAATATGCACTTGAAGGTAGTGTTTTCATCACTGGTGCCGCTATTCAATGGTTAGAAGAAGGGATTAGTATCCTAGATGACAAGTCTGAACTAGAACGAATAATGAATGAGGTTCCTAATACTGAAGGAGTATTCTTTGTTCCTGCATTCGTAGGTTTGGGTGCTCCTCACTGGGATGCATACGCACGAGGAACTATCATTGGATTAACAAGAGGAACAACTAAAGATCATATAATAAGAGCAGCAATGGAATCAATTTGCTACCAATCAGAAGATATTTTTGAGCTGATGAAGAATGATTCAGGTATCCCTATAAAAGTAGTTAGAGTAGATGGGGGGGTTACCAATACTTCCTCTCTATTACAATTTCAATCTGATATCTCTAATGTTACAATTCAAAAACCAGTTGTTAGCGAAACAACAGCTCTTGGTGCAGCTTATCTAGCTGGATTAGCTATTGATTATTGGACTAGTCTGGATGACATAAGCCAAAATTTCCAAGTAGAAAAAGAATACAACCCAAGTATGAATCAAAATGACAGAGATTTAAAGCTTAAAACTTGGAAAAGAGCTTTAGAAAGGTCCAAAAATTGGAGTAATGTTTAGTTAGATTTTTTTTATTTTGCTGTGTTTTTTATTTAACTGTATTAATAACCGTTTAATTTATGTATTTTCCGACAAAAATAAGTGTTTTTTGTTTTCCATTATTGGATTAACCTAGCCATTTCTTTAATCTACTAGACAAATTCACACTACTTTCTCAAAATAGTATATTTGTCATAAAATATTAGATAGTTTTATATGTTTTCTTTCAATTAGATGTTTCAAGCAGTTAAAAGAAAATATATAAAGCTAAACGTTTCTCTATAGATACTACGTGGTCTAAAACTTAACTTTAGCATGATATTTAAGATTTGGTGTGTGCTGAAATACTTATCAATATTCATTTTGCTTGTTCTTTATTAGGTAAACTTATACTAGTAACCTCTTGATGAAACATAGAATCAAATGCCTTAGCGACCAAGATACTTTTATCTGAATCAAAAAATTGTATTACTTCAACAAATGTTTTTTTATACTTAAAAAAGTTTCTTTCAATAAAGTAAATATTTATTTAATAAACGTATTACAAAACATTTTTTAAGCGTTTACATACAACTGAGTAACGAGTTATGAGATAGGGGTAAAAACTTGACAACTTTGTACGATTATATTGGGGAAAAAGACAAACAAATCAAAGAGGATAGGGTAAAGGAGGAGCAATCATATAACGACATGCTTGCAAAAATTAAAAAGCAAAAGCGTTTAAAAGTTAATTTCACAGGTTTTGATGGTAAATTATCAGAATTAATTGATGGGATAAGAACTATACCAAATTATAACAATCTTAAGGCGTATGTTAGAGAGAACATACTCCAAGATAATCCTGAAATCACTTGCCAAAAATTATCAATAAAAACAGGAATCCATGAAGGAGTGGCTTTAGTCATTCTATACGACCTGTATAACGATAAATTAGAAGACGAGCTTAAAGATCTTGAAGATGAAGATGTAGATTTAGACTTTCGTTATGAATAGAACTTCTTCTTACAAACCACGATTCAGTCTGTCGCTCAAAAATTTAGAAAGGTCTAATTTTTTCATTTCTTCTTGAACAGGTTTATGGTCATATTTTAGATGAACCATAGTAATACTCACTGGATTAGTATTGACTATTGCATAATAAGCTCCAGGCTTACCATTACGGGGTTGTCCAACTGAACCGGGATTCAAGAAATGATACTTCTTAAATTTAAATTTGAATGGTATGTGTGTATGTCCTACCATTAAGATTTCTGTTTTAGTAATTTCGAATGCTTCTTGAAGCATCAATTTCCATTGTTTTTCAGTCTGATTATCCATGTAATCAAAAGTTTTGAATGGTGATCCATGAACTAAATAGATACTTTTGTCATTTCGCTCTATTGTTTTTCTTCTAGGAAGAGTTGTTAACCATTTCTTATTCTCAGAAAGAATTTCTTCTTGTGTCCATTGTATCATAGTATAAGCATTCTGATTGAAGTAAAAAGATGGTTCATCACCAAGTACTCCAGCATCATGATTTCCAAGCATACTAATAGAGCACTCATCTTTAATTAATTCTATACACTCATTTGGAAAGGGATAGTAACCTACTATGTCACCTAAACAAATAATCTCATCAATATTCTTTCTTTTCTGGATGTCTTGCAAAATTACCTCTAAAGCATATATATTAGAATGAATATCTGAAATTACAGCAATTTTTGGCAATTCAAGACCTCTTAATAATTAAAGATTTATTCTCTTTTTAAGTTCTACTTAAAGAAATATCACAAACATTGTTACATAATATCTCTGAACAGCATTAATTGGTAAGTTAATATAATTTATGTTATTGGAATGATTATTTTGATAAGTAGTAAAGCTTTTCAAGAATGATTACTTTGTTTGTATATGAGTTTAGCAACTAAAATAGGGAGTTTAACTCTTAGAAATCCTATGATACTTGCTTCCGGAGTTTTGGGTACATCGTATTCAACCCTGAAGAGAGCATATGAAGCAGGTTTAGGGGCAGTTGTAACTAAAAGTATAGGGATTAATCCTAGTTCCGGAAATACAAATCCAAGTATTTTCGCATTGAATGAGATTCGAAGTGTTATTAGCTCAATTGGATTGGCAAATCCAGGTTTTCAAGTGTTTCGAGAAGATTTGGAAAAACTGCTAGAGAGCTCTGTTCCAACAATAGTTTCTATATTTGGAGAGAGTATGGAAGAATTTAAAGAAGTCTTAAATGGACTAACAGATCTTCCAATACAAGCTTTTGAACTAAATTTTAGTTGTTCAAGTTCAAAGAAGGATCGAGCACAGATAAGTACTGATCCAGATTTAGTATTTGAAATTGTTAAAGAGTTGCGAACTAATACTACAGTTCCTCTATGGGTGAAACTTACCCCTAATGTAAGTAATATAGTTGAAATTGCTTCATCTGCAGTCAGAGGAGGTTGTGATGCCTTGGTAGCAGTAGATACTTTGAAAGCTATGGTAATAGATATCCAAACCAAACAACCTATTTTAGGAAACAAGAGAGGAGGTTTATCAGGAGCAGCTCTCAAACCAGTAGGAATCAGATCTGTTTATGATCTCTACGAGCATTTTGATGAAGAAATACCAATAATTGGTGTAGGAGGGATTTATAGAGGTGAAGACATTATAGAATATCTTCTGGCTGGTGCAACAGCTGTAGAAATAGGGACATCACTTGGTGTTGCTTATCCAGAAAATATGGTAAGGTTCTTTCAAATGAAAGTAAAGAAGTATATGGAAGAGCATAAATTCAGCTCAATTAGTGAAATAACAGGGGGAGCTCACAAATGACTAAACAAACTTTGGCAAATGATAAACCATTAATGTGCAAAATAGTTGACAAATGGGAAGAATGCTTCGAAACCTTTTCGTTTAAATTACAATTGCCAGTTAAGGTTCAAGGTGCAAAACCTGGTCAATTCATAATGTTATGGATACCAGGCGAGGATGAATATCCTGTGGGTATAGCCGGATTGGAGAATAACATATTAGAAGTAGGAATAGCTAGAATGGGGGAAGGAACAGAAGCTATGCATAGAAAAGAAGTTGGTGATTTTGTAGGAATAAGAGGATTTTATGGAAAACCTTTCACTCCTCCTGAAGATGTTAATCATTTATTGATAGGAGGAGGGTTTGGGGTTGTTCCCCTGAAGATGTTAATTGAAACGCTAATGAAAAGTGAGAAAAAGCAAGATATACATGTTTTTGAGGGAGCAAGGACTAAAAACAGGCTAATGTATCTCAAGTGGTTACAGGAGTTGCATGATCAGGGAGAAATTACTTTTCATGTTTGCACTGATGATGGTTCGTTTGGCTACCAAGGTTTTCCAACTGTTGCTCTAGAAGAATTCCTTCAGAAGACAAAAACTCCTTCAGTTATTTACGCTGCTGGTCCAGAAAGAATGATGAAGTTTATTTTTGATTTAGGGAAAAAATATCCAAAAGTGATAGATATGCAAATGAGCCTAGCTGGTCGGTATATGAGATGTGGGTTTGGTGCATGCGCAAATTGTGCTGTGGATCCTACTGGATGGAGAATCTGCGTGGATGGACCTATATTTAATACTGAGAAACTTGAGAAAATAAGTGATTTTGGTGTATATGAGAGACTTGATACAGGTGAGAAGAAGAAGTTATAGGAAATAACCATGTTTCAAGAATATTTCGTGATAGATAATTCATAACTCAAAATCAGTTGAGCCAGATTTCTAATAATATATTTTCAGGATATTAAGTTCTATGTCACTCAATTCTTTTTGTTGTTCCCAATGAGATCCGATACCTGTCAAAAATACCAATTTTACTGGTTCTGCATTACATTTCTTTACAAGTTCAATAAGAGCAGAGTGAGTTGCTCCTGATTTTATTACATCATCAACAACTAGTAATTTTTCTTGATTTTGAATGGATTTTTCAGAGATACCTATAGATTCAATCCTTCCTTGAGTTGCTTTTTGGATTTCTGAAGTGATAAAATCATCTATACCCAAAGGTTTCAGTCTTCTAGCAACTAAACAATCAATATTAAGAATATGTGCCAAAGTCATTGCAAATGGTACTCCATCGCCTTCAATTGTGATAATTTTATCAATATCTCTTGGAACAATTTCTTTGTAGATTAATAGGAATGAAATTGCCTTCATTGTTTTAGAATCATTAAGTAAGGGAAGAATGGAAAGTCTAACATTGTTAAAATCATCAACATAATGTTTTACAAGGTTTTCAATAAGTTTCTTGATAGATAAACTGAACTTAGCATCCTGAGTAATTGCTCGAAGAAGTTCATCTTTAAGTTTGGATTTAGGTATAGCTTTCCCATAAATATATCTGGACAGATTAGCTATAGAAACTTCTACACCATTTCGCTGAAGTGCCAATCGCATACTATCATAGGTTTCAAATTCCTTAAAAGCGATCTGAAGAAGATTTAAAGTCATCAATTTCTCTTGTGCATCAATATAACTATCTGCAGAACTCATCTGGAACAAATCAGAGATACTACTATATTTTTCTTGCTATTACATGCTTTCTGCTAAACAAATTGTTAAATATCATCACAAGAATCAAATTTTATGGATATATCATCAAATTCATTCCTTCAGAGATATCAGAGGATTGTTTCTCTAAAGAATAGCATCTTATGTGTTGGTTTAGATCCTGCCTTACCTTCACAAAGAAGTAAAGTTACAATGAAAGATGATGATAGACTTTCTTTTATGAGAAATATAATCCTGGATGTAGCTCCACATACATCTGCAATAAAAATGAATAGACAATTCTTAATTGGTCTAACAGCAGATGAAATTAGGTCTCTCAATATTCTTATACATCAAAATGATATGGTATCAATAATTGATCATAAATTAAGTGACATCGATACTTCCAATGAATCAGCTATTTTCTGGTTTAAAGAAGAAGGATTTGATGCATTTACTTTTTCACCATTTGGAGTAAACATTGAACAAGCTTCTCTTCTTGCTCATCAAAAGAATCTTGGAATAATCGTTTTGACAATTCTTTCAAATCCGGAGGCTATTTTTTACAAAATCGCACAGCTTGAGGATAAGCCTATCTATCTTTATATTGCAGAGAGATGTAAGAAAGCACGAGTTGATGGTTTTTGGATTGGAAATTCTGAACACATAGATTCTAAAGATATAGGAAGAATAAGAGAACGTATTGGTGATAATGTATTAGCGATGGTTCCACTATATGGAAAACAGCATCTAATTGTAAAAAGTGCAATCTACCATTATGATAGTAAATCTATGATTTCTGTTTCTGGACCTATTATTTATTCTGATGATGTTGCAAACAAAGCAGAAGAATACAAATTACTTCTCAATGGATTCAGAAATGAAATGGAAGAAAGAAGATCTAAACAGTAGGATTTAGTTATTCTGTTCCCAACTTGTAAAAACCAATTTTTCCTCTTTTGCAGTAAGAATACCTCGTAACAACCTTTTCTTATCAAGTTCAGATCTACACATAGGGCATAATTTCTTCTTATCAAGCCAATCTAAGAAATGTTTTACGTGACCTGCATAGTTACATTCTGGACATAAGATGACTTTTGTTTCTTTCTGTTCATCTGATCGAAAATCTTGTAAACATATAATGCATTTATCTCCTGATATAGCTTCTTCTACATATGCTGCCCATTCAGAAATCTCAGGTGCTTCCTCTGCAATCTCAGTTTTATCCTTGCCTTGGAACTGATTAAGTAAATTCAATACACGTTGTTTGTTAACAAATGACATAGATTGAGAGTTTTCAACTTTCTGTTCCAATTTAGACAGAAATTTAGAAGTCTGTAGCTTCAGACCAATAAGAGATTTTTGAATACTGGTTACAACTCTTTCGGAAACATTCAATTCGTTTTCTTCTGTTTCATTACGTAAACGTTTCCCACAATAAGAACAAAAAAAACTTATGTCAGGAATCTCCTTTGTACAGAAGGGACAAACTATAATTTAAACCACCTACTTACCCTTTAGGAATTTCTTTTTTAGCCTGACATTGTGGACAATAGAACCAACTTCCCCCAGTTGGAGGATAGTATCTATACATCCCTAATCCGCATGTATCACAAACTTCAGAATGAACTTCAAACTCAAGTGCAATTTGTAAGAAATCATGTGTTTCAAAGAAGTATTTAGCAAATTTCACTGTTTCAAGATTGAGATCTACATCTCCAATCTCTATTAAAGCACCATGAATTCTGTGAGTAGTTATATAATCAAATGCTTGACGAGATTTAACCCTACCTTGAGCTAATGGATTCATTGTTATATAGACATTTTCTGAAGAATTAACTATCATCTCTAATAGACTTCTATTTTGAACACCAAATCCTAACATATTGAAAGGAGTAAGATAGATTTTGATATTTGGATTTGCAGTAATAAAAAATGAAACAGTTCCTATGGGTTCAATACTAAAAATACCAACATGTTGAGTAAATTTTGAAACAGCATTAGAATATTTAAGTACAATCTCATTATCTCTTTGATCTGAAATAGAATAATCCAGAAAAATCACAAAAGGTTCAAATTCTAAAGCTTCCAGCAAAGCTGTTATCTTACTAACATCACCAAACCGAACAATAAGCATTATAGGAAAATCAGCGATCTCAGAATGTAATGTATTAAGAAAACTAACCATATCTTCATCATATAAATAGAATAAACATCCATTAGATCCAGCTTCTTTCAATCTCTTTAACAGAGGAAGAAGAATATCTTTATTCTTTATTGGAAGTGTTTCGGGAATCGCGTTATACTCTGCGTAGCGAACGAATCCGGAGACAACATCAGGAACAGTATCTTTAAGTTTGTCCAATTCACTCATTAAACTCAAGAACAATTACACATTCTTTATTTAAAATTTATCGCAAGGAAGTTGTATTTTTTAAGAAAACTTCATCATTTTTACACAAATAATTGTGAATTGTCTCCTTTTTTGTGCAAATAGCTACTATTACCAGTTTGAAGAATCTCAATAATATGTCGAAAAACATGCTTTTCAAACGGCAGAGAAAGGAGTTCATCCATCGATATTGTAGAGATATCTCTTTGGAAGGATTCAAGTTCCAGTGCGGTTTCTCTTAATTGGTAAGCTTTTTGCCAAGATTCTTCATAGATCTCCCCCATAAGAAATGCAATTCTTGATAGGATTGTTGCTATTTCAAGATTAGCTCTTATTGTTCCTTCAGGAATATATCTCGGTTCATAGAATGTTAGCCCGTATTCTTTACTCAACTGAAATCCTTTCTTTATTGGATTTGGAATATTGTATTTATCCCACTTTTCCATATCAGGATGGCCATACTCAGAATCATTTCCATAGATCTCAAGAAATCTATCATGTTGTTCAGGATAATATTGATTAATAGTCTTCAAGAAATCATCTTTGTTTCTACCAGGTTTAAGGGTTAATCCTCCAGTGATGACAAATTCAGTATTTGATTGTTTGAGTCTCAGAAATAAATTGTTAAGATTCTTTTCAGTATCACCTATAATGGGAATTACTGGAGTAATGTATACTCCAGCTGGAATTCCTTCTTCTCGTAATTGCTTTAAGGCTACAAATCGTTCATCTGTTGAGCTTGCATTTGGTTCAAAAATGAGCTGATCCTTTGGATTTGAAAGAGTAATTGTAAATGCTACTCGAGCGAAAGAATCTCGATTGATTTTCCTTATTAAATCCAAATCTCTCATGACAAGAATATTCTTCGTTAGAATTCTTACTGGAAAACCATAATCATATGCAATCTGAAGAATCTGCCTTGTAATGAGAAGCTCATCTTCTACAGGTTGGTAAACATCACATATGTTTCCAAAAATGCTAATGATGAATTTTGGCTTTCTTCCTCTTAGAGCTTCTCTATTAGAACCTTTCACAAAATCAACCAAAGTATTCGTTTTATCTCTGTTAATTGGAAAGAAGCCTTGATCAGATAAGTACTTCTCAAGTAATGCAGGAGCATTGATTTTAGCTCTAATTG
>MEHH01000071.1 GCA_001940755.1 Candidatus Heimdallarchaeota archaeon AB_125 | reverse complement strand
GTCCTTCGTGGTGAATTTGACATGAAAGGAGCCATATTATGTCCACTCGACGATCCATTACTATTGTTTTGTTTGTCCCTGTATTTAATATAACTGAAAGATTCCCACCACTTCCACTAACAGAACTGCTACTTCCAAAATTACCCATAAAAATGCTTCAAATACGAATAGAGGAAGCCCCCATTTCAGAAGAAAGAAAAGTGTCGATTTTAGTTTCTCCTTAAGAGTAAGACTCAAGTAATCTATTTCCTCTTTTTTCTTTTTATTCTTTGAAAATGGAAGTCGCATATTAATCACTTACAATATATTTGAACAGTGCAACAGAATAATAAAACATTAGTAAAGCTAAATGAATACCAAGTATTGTTCCTACTGTACTATCATAAGGGTCTACAGCAATATTTCCTGCAGCAGCATAAACAAAGATTGTTCCACCACCAAACAATAATGCGACACTTATTGTAAGTGCTGCCATCATTTTGATTACAACCAAATCAAACTGTCTATCTGGTTTAGGTTTGCTTTGAGGAGGTATTATCTCAACTTCGTCTATTCTTTCTGACATTCTTTCACCAGTTTGTATTCATTAATTCATTATATGCAGTAATTTAAGATTTGTTTTCTAAATTTGAGATTGTAATAATTATAACTGAACTATTGTTTTTTATTTCTTTGCTTTTTCACTTCATTCTGATCGTTTTGATGCAAGAATATCTGATTATCTTTTTCATCAATAAAAATCTCTCTTTGTACTTCCAATTTGTCAACTATATGCCTGGGTAATTGAATACCTCCATAGCGATCAAGATATACATGATGCATATCACGAATAGTCTTAAGCTTCTCTGTTGGAGAGTATCCTGAAATCCGACCATCTACAATTTGAATTAATCTATCAGTAGATTTTGCTACATCAAAATCATGTGTAACCATAATAGCAGTAATTCCATAAGCTTCATTAAGGGTTTTAAAATATCTTAGAAGTTCTCCAGCAGTTTTGGAATCAAGCTCTCCTGTAGGTTCATCTGCAAGTAGAAGAACAGGATTATGTGCAAGAGCACAAGCTAAACCTGCTCGTTGAACTTCTCCTCCTGAGAGTTGACTAGGCTTATGCTTCATTCTCTTTTCTAGCCCAACCTCGCTTAGGAGATCTTTTGCACTCTTTATTCTTTGTTCTCGTGGAATTCCTAGTAATCTCATTGGAATCTCTACATTTTCTTGGATGTTAATTTCCCAGATTAAATTTCTGTTTGGTATTTGCCACAACGTTCCTACTTTGAATCGTCTATAAAGGCTTCTTGTATCATCAGTTAATTTGTCTAATCTGACATCTCCTACTCTGATGAAACCTGCAGATGGTTCTGCCATTCCAGCTAGAACAAGTAAAAGCGTAGTTTTACCACTTCCAGAAGGACCAATGATAGATATAAATTCTCCTTCAGCTATATCAAGCTCAATTCCTCTTAGAGCAGGAACTCTAACATTGTATTCCTTTGTGTGGTAGATTTTTATCAAGTCACGTACTTCTATGAAAGTCATTTTATCACCTAAGCAGATTGTCTTAATTCTGTTCCTATTTCTTGTTTTGATGAACTTATGGTTGGAATCGCGGCTCCTACCAGTGCTGTTACAAAGAGAATTGAGAGTACCAATGCTATTTGTCCAATTGGAAAAGCCATTGAATAAGGTGGTATTGTTCTATTGATTGCTAAAATAGCCATGAGCATTGTTGAAGCAACATAACCAACAATTAATCCTACAATGGTTGTGAATACTAGCAATGAAACATATACAGAAAGGTAATATTTCATTAACTGACGATATGAGATACCAATAGCTTTCATTGTAGCGATTTCTTTTGATTTATCGATTAATTGAATTGTCGCAAACAGTGCTAAAATTATTGCGTTAATTGTAAATGCCATTATTAATGTAGAATTAATTGCAGAATATAGAATTGATGATCTTGCACTATCTGGTCTAACAAACACTTCCCTATCAACATCATAGATGAATCCAAGACCTAATCGAGATATTTCATCTGCAACCTCAGAAATTGATGCTCCATCAGTTACTTTAACAAAAAGGTAATCGATCAGCTCAAACGGAGCTAATTGAACATAATCTAAGAAGTTAATTGGGGCAACGAAATGGAAAACCTGTGATCGCACATTAGTTGTTAGAATCTCATTTACAAGTACTGGCCAGTACTTGAATGTATCCATGATTCTGAGAGTGATATTTTCATTCCAATAAGGAGTGCCGAGAATTGGACGCATACTTTCATTATAAGCTCGATAGGTAATAGGTTTGTCTTCCCAAGAGTTGATACCGTATGCAGCTAGTTCATCTTCTTGTCCTAATACAGATAATGGTTGTTCGTAATTTGAAGCATTTAGCTCGTTGATTAAGTCTACAAATTTAAACTTACTAAAATCATCTCTAAAATATGCCGTTTTGTTATAAGCTATAGGATCAACAAGAAAAACAGAATACGTCAAAGCAAGATCCCCTTGAACGTTATCTAGGTTAACTAAATGACCAATTGATGTAACTTCAACATTTGTTATATTTTCAATACTTGCTTTCAAAGCGTGGTTATCAACTGGAAAATTTCTTATCATAATATCTGACCCTAAATCATAATAAGCACTGTTTAAGTTATATTCTTGGTATGTGAATGGTACTACAATAGAGGCAACGACCAGAGAAAATGATAAACTCAAGATTATTGAAGATCTCACAAAACTTTTTTGATATCTATCAATTTCTCTGACACTAAGAGAAGAAATATCCATTTTCAATTTTGTAGTAAGTTTAATTAGTAATCGTGAAAATAAAGGCAAAAACCTTTGACAAAATAATATCACTCCGAAAATCATTAAAATTGTTCCAGGAATACCTATAAATCTTGCAGTGTCCTCCTTGTAAACTGAGAGTATGGGTAATCTATAAACAATCCACACTGTTCCTGCCATTATCAAGAATATGATATCAATGAAATATTTGTAAAAGCGAGGAAGAGATTTTTCTACTTTACCATAATCCTCAATATTTCTCTTTCTCAGGAGTGTTATTGTATTGAATATTTGAATTAATAGTATTGCTCCAACACTTCCGATAATAGCTACAATTACAGAAGAAAGCTCTATTTGTAAAGGTGAAGATGTGTTTGAGAATCTAAGGAATCCTGAGCTTCTAGTCAATAAACTTGCTATCGGAGTACCTAGAAAAATACCAGCAAGTAAAGCTGCTCCACCAACAATAAGTGATTCTAATGCAAGATAAGAACCAATTTCTCTTCTATTACTCCCTCTTTCAGTTAAAATTGTCAGCTGTCTGTCTCTTTTCTTTCTAACTAAATTTGCTGCATACACGGTTAAAATTATAGTTAAAGCCATAATTGGTGCAAGGAAAGAAAACATGAAAGTTTGGTATAGTCCATATTCATCTTTGAAGCTTTCCATTAAATCTACTAGATAAGAATTAATCCTTGCATTATTGATTCCTCCAAGTGTTTGATACCATTCTTTAAGTTCGATTCCTATAGTTTTGAGGTTGGTAATCTCTGTATCAATCTGAAAAGAATCTATCATTGAGAGATCATAAAATAAGATCTCATAAGCTGAAGCTTGACCATAAGTAACTGCAATATCAATGAGAATATTTGCAGCAGGAATCCATCTAGAAAACAATGCAGCACTATCTTCAAGCCCTAATAAATGTTCTAAAGATATTCCTACCGAAGATCCGACCACATTATAGTTCGGTAATTCATCCAGAATTGTTATTCCAGTAACATTGACTGTTGTTTGAGCTGAAGGCACATCAAGAGAGTCATCTTTTACCAAAGAAATTGGAGCGTAAATTGAGATAATAGATCCATTTCTTATATCGGTGTGTTCATAAAAACTTCTAGTCATCAAAGCTATAGCTTCATTATCACTTTCAGCTGCATACCCATATTCGATATTATTTTCTACAAAATATCTGAGCTTGACATCTGATCCATACAGAGGCATGTTTGGTAGTGTTGTTTCATCGTTAATTGGATCATATGATTCCGTAAACAATGGACGTTTGAAGAATAGGTCTCTTTGTGGAACTCGATCAGACATATCTACCCAATCTACAGCATATCTTGCAATATTGTCAAGGGTGTTATATTGATGATATGACGGATCGATATGAATATTTTCTAATTCAACTTGAATAAACCTTCGAGGTTCAGCTTCTAAATAAAGATCAAATGCTTGAAATTGATATGAATAAATGAAGAAAACATATTGTGTTATTACTGAAACTGCTAGAGTAACTCCTATTGCAGAAATTAATGCATATTTCCAACCAGCTTTGAAGAGTGGTCTGAAGAGATGAAGACCAGGAGAAAAGAGAATTAGAAAAATGTCAATTACTGGTAAGACTATTACACAAACAGGAAAAAACAACCACAAGAGAACATCAAAAACTATCAGATAATCTTTCTTTCCGGATAATTTTGCTTCTGATAAATTTCGAAAGTAAGTTTTGGTTAAAGCGAAGAAATTCTGGAAAATAACACTATGTGATTTCTTAGGAATATCGACTGCTCTCTTCATTATCCCCCGACACTTACATACACCTATAAGCCTTTTTCTTTCACAGAAAAACAATATAAGTGTTCAATTAGTTTTTTTATTGCCGACAATTCGAATAATTCGAATGATACGAAAAGTTCAAATATTCGAATAGTTCAGATGTTATCTACATATTATTTCAGTGAAGGATATGGATAAGTTTGAGAAACTAGCTTTGGAGGCAATAGAAGAAGGCAAGAAAATCTCCTATACACCTCAAGATCCCTTTGTTTCATTTGGTTTCTCGGCTAATCCATTCTTAGATACAAATTTAGAAGAGCTTCAAAAAGAGGAGTTCATTGAGCCTCGGTTTAAGGCTGTTGTTCGATATTTTACTTCAGTTTATAAGAGTTTTACAGATAATCATAATAAGAAAAAGGATAAGGAAGATTCGTTTATTTTAGATGGAGTAATGTTTGGTATAAATCAATCTGGAGTGAGTACATTAATCAAATTATCTCATCAATATTTAGTTAAAATATACAAAGAATTATCTGATTGTATTCTCGCTGATGCAATGGATTTAGTTGAATTTAATAACAATCAATATCATATTGCTCAAACAATTCAAAACTTCAGAGCTTTCCTTGGTAATCAGAGTTCTAAAACTGATACAATTCCTTTAATTGTCATAGATCATGCTGACTTCTTAATTGAGTTCTTTGAAGATTTCAGATATGCGCTTGATAGAGATTTTCAGAATGTACCCATCGTGTTTATTTTTTCGCATGCAGGATGGGTTCGTCTCAAAAATCAATTAGCTTTTACAGACTACGATTTGATTAATCACATGGTTCCTAGTCAACAAATCAGTCCATTAAACGAAGAAGAAATTTATGAGATTTTAAGTCTAAAACTTTCAAAGAACAATCAGATTCAGAACCCTTTTTCAGAAGACATTCTTAAATCAATAGCAAAGAATTCAAGTGGGAGTCTATTAAATGCAATCAAAATCTGTTCGCGATTGTGTGAGGAATGTTTTTACAATGGGTTAGATTTGGGCTCCATAGCTAGAGTTAATGATATAACGTCATCTTTGTCTATAGATGTGAATAAAGAATTCTTCGATTTGGTAACACTTAACGATAATACTCAAAC
This sequence comes from Candidatus Heimdallarchaeota archaeon AB_125, assembly GCA_001940755.1. Taxonomy (GTDB): domain Archaea; phylum Asgardarchaeota; class Heimdallarchaeia; order Heimdallarchaeales; family Heimdallarchaeaceae; genus UBA460. Next base: position 4,818 of record MEHH01000071.1, on the reverse strand, counting down.
ATTTGTTTTAGCTTTAATTGCAATGAAATCTACTGCTTATGATTTAGGAATAACATATGATGATATTGTTAATAATTTAGGCATTCAGAAAACTTCAGCCTCTCATCACTTAAAACAGCTACAGGATAGAAGGTATATTAGCAAGAGAACAGTTAATCGAAAAGCATTCTACAGATTGCGACCAGAATTGAAAACTCTAGCTGATACTTACTTAATGAGAAGCTTTGAACAAAAGGAAACACATGTTAGGCTCGAAAGTATTTCTGATTTGTTTTAGTCTACTTAACCTAAGATATAAAACAAAATTAGAAAAATAAGAAAAGAGAGGGATGTTACTCAGACTCTTTTTCCTCGTTTTCATCTTCGTATGAAAGAGGAGGTGTTAGTAATGCTGTAGACTCAATAAATGTCTTCCCAGCATCAATATTTTGTCTGATGTAACCAAAGTAATCTAACTCAAAGATATATTTTGAAGCTACTTCTTCAGGTACATTAAGCATTTTAGAAAGTTCTTCTTTAGCCATGGGTCTCTGGAAATCATTAAGTAGATATAAGACTCTATATTTTGGATCTGTATTTAGGAATGCTTCTACTGACTTTAGAGTTTTGTTAAGGTTATCAACCTTTTTCCTCATTTTTTGTATATCGAGTTCATACTGATATTTTTCTTCTGAGGAGATTGTTCCTTGTTTCTCCATAGTTAACAGAGTGTTCTTTGTTTCGTTTAACTCTTTATTTGATTCCTCAAGCCTTGCTTTCAAATCTTCTATAGAATCTTGCTTTTCCAGCATTTGTTCTTCAACTTTTTCTCTCTCAGTTGTAGACTTTTCTGAAATATCTCTTAGTTCTTGCAATTCTGCTTCCTTTTCGGCAAATTGCAGCATCATTTCGTCTACAGTTGTTTGTAATTTATGTGCTTCTTGCTCTTTTGAACTAATATCTTGTTGAAGTTCTACCATATTCTCAGCTAATCTCTCCATATCTTCATCTCTTTGATGAATTTGTTTTCGAAGTTCTTCTACCTGAGTTGAATCATCTGCTTGACCTGCAGCTTGATCTTGGATATCTTCTATTTGTTTCTTCAATGAATCAATTTGAGAGGATTTTTGTTGGATATCGATTTTTTGATTTCTTACTGTATCTTCGTGTTCAGCAACTTGATTTCTAAGATTGAATACTGTTTGCCTTGACCCATCAAGTTGTTTCTGCAGTTCTTCAAATAATTCGTCTTCCTTAGAAAGAGCATCAGAGGATACAGATCTTAAACGTGTTTCCATTTCTTCAACATGTTGTGCCATTGCATCTCTTTCTATTTTTAATCTGTTATACTCGGATTGAAGATTATTTTTCTCCAAGCTCAATTGATGGACTGTTCTGTCTTTATCCATAATGACTTGATCTCTTGCCTCAATGATTGTCTGATCAACACCCACTGTGGTTGCTCTTTCAGATAATTCACCAATAGCTTGGTCTTTGCTTTTTAAAACAGATTGAACATCTGTCAATTCATTTTGAAGAGAAATTGTTTCAGCTTTTAGATTACCAATTTGATCACTTAATTCATCCATCTTCAAAGCATCGTCTTGAATTTTCGTTTCATACCCAGGAATTTTAGCAGCTTCGATTCTTAATTTCCCAAGTTCATCAAGCATCTCTTGAGTAATCATTTCTGCATTAATATATCCCTGTTCTATGCCTTGACGTATCTTACTAGTGCTCTCTGTAACAACCATAAGATGAATATCTCGCAAGAGTCCAACGTAACTGTCTTTGAAATTTCTAATGATTCCATCAACTTCTGAAACAGAATATTGGGCTTTACCAGGAGCTAAAGAATTACTTTTAATTTCTTCAGCTCTAGCTTTTGCCTGTTCCTCAGAAGTTGTTCGAATGACTCTCATTTCACCTAGGAATTTCTTTACTAGAGAACGTACTACACTAAAAGGACTTTGTGTTTCTACAGCCATTTACTTCAGCTCATAGCTTTCCTATACAAGATGTTAAGCTAATGATATATATGAGTTTTTCAGTTGTTTTCACTAAATAAGTAGGAGAATAATTGGTTTTATTTCAAGAGTAATGGAATATTAAAGAGACCATCTCTAAACTCATCAATTTCCTTAAGGAAACCAGATAGATGATTAAAAGGTATTATCGGAATACCAGAAGAATATTGTATATTGTGATCTTTCCATGAGATAATTACTGGATAGAGCCTCAATTCACTCTTTAATGGAAGTGCAAGTTTTTTAATAAGTTCCTCTGATAGAATAGGAAACATCTCAAAAATAACTTCAGTTCTTTCTTTCTGTTTTATAGCTGCATCTTTCATAATTGAAGGTGAAGGATGTCTATAATATTTGCAATCAATTAAGAAAAGATATGGGTAAGCATATGCTAGTACGTCAATTTCATATCTAGTAAACTCATCTTTAAATCTGAAATTAGAAAGAACAGAAAACCCTAATTCATCAAAGAGAGAAGATATCACTATTTCAAAACCTTTCCAATCTAGAAACTCAAAAATAGACTTAGCATTTATACCATCTAATAGGAGTGATAATAGAATCTTACCTTTTTCTTCTTCAGCAAAATCACTTTTTTCGAAAAATTCCTTAGCTGAATAATCCCATGATGCTAATTTTGCTTTGCATCTGTCTTTGTCTAAAGAGGAAATATTTGCAACATCAACTTTCTTGTGATTAAACAAATGATTAAGGATAATAGCTATCGAGTCGTCCATTCTTAATTTAACAGAAAAGAAAGAAGAGAATATTAATCTTCAGTTTTAGCAGATTTGACTCTATGAATAACAATTTCTCTGGTTATTTGCTCAATAGGTTGAGCAGTTTTTTGAACACTTAAAGGTCTAGCTCCTCTCTGAAGACGTCCATATTCATCTAGTTTTGATTTGATATCAGGACTTCTTAATAAGGTCATCAACTCATTTCTAGCTTGAAGGCAAGATGTTTCTATAACTCGCATGTAAGCCTCACCCTTATTATTTGAGAGTTTCTTCTCAATTAATAGATCAAGAAACTTGTCAGTAGGAGTACGTTCTTCAGCTGGGAGATCAATTTTGTTCAATACAATCAAAAATGGTAAGGATTTTCCTAGAATGTCTCCCTTTAGAGCTATGAGTTCTGTAAGACTTTCTACATTGTCATCCCACATGTTTTTGCTAGGGTCGAACATAAATATTAATCCATCAGCACCCTCAAGAACAACTTTTCTTTGAATATAATGTCTTTTCTGACCAGCAACAGTCCAAACTTGGTATCGAAGTTTAGGAACACTTACACCTTGTCCTTTTGGCAATTCAAAAGTACTCTGATCATAAAAAATTGTTCTCCCACTAGGATCATCTATTTTCTTCAAAGAAGAATAAATTGTTTCAGGATCCTCAACTTTTCTTAGAACATTATACACGGTTAGCATACTTGTTTTTCCTGCTAATGATGGACCATAAATTACTATTTTTAGATATGGTACTCCGGAACCATCTACTTTGAAAATATCTCTTATTGTTAAACCGCTTGACATCTTATCCCTAACCGCAAAGATTTGTGTTTAATAGGTGTTTAGGTGTTAATTCTTAAACCCTTTCTTGATTTAGTATATGTCTTCATTATAATGAAATTCTATTAAACTTTACTATAATTTCACTATAAAAGTATCGTTCAAAATATGAAACATAGATAGAAATAAGAGATTATAAACCTTGATTGTGTTGATCTAAAAGACTTTTTTCATCTCTATGAAGAGAAACTGCCAATTCTGCTACTATTCCATCTAAAAAGGCTAATGCGGCTTGCTCAAATGCTGTCCCTTCAGGAGCAAGAGTGCTATCTAGTCCTTGATCTCTTCTTTCTAGATCAGATTTAGTTCTGCCTTTGAGTTTTACAGTGACATCACCTAGTTTACCTATCGCACTGTTTGGGTAACTTGTGATAACTATTACGAAAGGATTATAGATAAAATAGGTCTCCAACATAGCATTTACGATGGGTGTAGTACCAGAACCACTAATAACTATAATTGTATCATTTTCTCTCAAACGAGGAACAGATCTTGTGTTTGTTATAAAACGACTTTCAACACCAAAATGTTCTAGTCTAGTTTGAAACATTTGTCCCACATAAGCACTTCTTCCACTAGCAAGGATGTAGATTCTTCTTTTATTTTCTATATCATCCATTAATCTATCTCTAACTTGCTGAACATATTCATAATGTTCGGTCATATGCTGGATGTTGTCTTGTAGATTGGAAACCATCAACTCCATAGCTCTAAAAATTGCAGGTTTTTCTGTATAATTTGCTAGTTTCTTGATTCTTTCATCAGACACTACGCGTTTCTTATTATTGATACGTTTTCTCTTCTCCATTTTCTATAACTATCCAAGTTGATGTACAAACGATTAACTAGATTACTATTTCCTCTTGCTAAACTCACTATAACTCAGTATCTTTTAAATTGCTAGGTTTTCTGAAGGAACCTCAATCAGAATTATTCGAAAACCTTAGTAAACAACAATCCAATTGGTGTTTAATATGTTCTTTTAATTTAAATTCGAATAATACAAGAAATACAATTATAAGTAGGAAAATAGGATAGTCATTTGAGTAATTTGAAGATTTGGGATAAGCTGTGGAAAAGACCAAAAATCATTGCTTCTGCAATAATATTATTTTGGATTCTACTTGTCTCAATAAATATTGACAAAGTACTCCATGTTTCTGATTATGTAACTGATGAAGGAGATAATCTATCAACAACTAGACAATCAGAATCTGCACTAGGCAATGAAATATTAGC
>MEHH01000070.1 GCA_001940755.1 Candidatus Heimdallarchaeota archaeon AB_125 | reverse complement strand
CTCAATTTTCTGGGCATCAAAATTTCTATCTCCTGAGACATTTCGTCCTTGTTGTATATTGAATGTCATTATAACTAGTGATGTTTTGCCATCAGTTGTATAGTTTGGATAAGGCTTTGTAATCAGAGTTCCAGCTAATGTGCCTAAGAATATTGTACTTAACAATATTATTACACTAAGGTTTCTGTTTCTATTTTTGAATAGTTTTCCTAAATCGAAAGAACTCTTCTTCACCAATAACATTGATAGCGTTAACACTAAGCCAGGTATGAAAAATGCCAACCAATACATGTCTCTAAATCCTGTACTAATGGGTTCAAGATATCCCCATATGTTTGGTAATATTTGAACGAATATCATGACTATGATGAAGAGACTTCCAGCTATTGAGAAGCTTCCTCCAATCTTTCTTGTTGATGGCTTTGTTTTGATAATCTCTCTGGTTAAGAGCATGAAATCAACATAGATAACAGGAGATAGAAGTATCATAATTACCAAGGGTATATGATAAAACCAAGCTGGTGAAGAATCAATGATGGGATAATCTGCAACAACATCTGAGAAACTAAACTGATGAACTAGAACAGTAAGGAACAATGATATGGCGAAAACTCCATTCCATACCCAAAGCATCCATGTTTTTAGTTTGTTTAGTAAATCTAGTTTAAACAGATGTGTTATAACAAACAGACATAATACTCCAAGAACTCCAAGAGTTATACCAATATAGTTACCTTCAGTCCATCTGGAGATAACAGTAGGACTAAGGAAAGTAAACCAGATAATGATAAAAATGCTTACAAGTCCAAAAGTCAAAGCAAGAATTTTTCCAAAACCAGCTTTTGGCGTATCAACTTCAGTTACTTTTTGAATTTCTTGTTGATCATCGCTTTTAAGTTTAAGTCCAAGCAACATGATTCCAGCTGTAATTCCTAAAATCCACCCTATTATTTGATACCAGCTGTACATAGAGATATCAACTGAAGAATTTAAAGAACGAAATAGGATAGAAAAGGCAACAGCTATAGCTAATGAAAAACCAAGAGCCGTACTTGTTTTTTTCTCATCATTTTGCCTCCTTGTTAAATAGATTGGAAAGAACACTAAGAAGCATCCAACTGCCAATCCAGATGTAATTAATATTCCTTGTCGTTTTAATAGGGGATCCAACAATCTTGAGAGAATGAAAATTTCTCCAAGAATAAGCAGAATTTTGTCAGGCAATCTTTTTCGAAAGATTAGAAGTATTAGAGGGGTTACCAAGAATGCTAAACCCGCAATATTTTCATCAGGTTCTAGATTTAATAAAGCAAATCCATAGATTGTTTCAACTAAATCAGAGAGTGCTTGGAAAAAGAATAAGAATAAGATTGCAAACAAGATTAATTCTGAATAGAACTTTTTACTTAAGTTTGTAAACTTTGTTGTTATCATTCTAAAACTTGACATAAAGATTTATTTTTTTTAGCTTATATAAAAAATTAATCGAAACATATCGAAAGATATTAGTTGTTTTCTTGTAATTTTGCTACTACTTGAGAAAGGATTTCTCCTGCACTTACTTCTAATTTAATATCAGCTTTCTCATCTAGAGGTGTTGAATCAATATTAATGATAATTAGCTTAACACCGTTTCTTTGTGCTTTTCTAGGTAATCCAGCTGCAGGAAAAACAGATAAGCTTGAACCAACAACTAACATTAGATCACATTTCTCTGTGTGTTTCTTAGAAATAGTCATTTCTTGGTCAGGCATAGGATCATTGAAGTTCACAACTGATGAGATAATCCTTCCTTGACATTCAAGACATACTGGTTGATGATCTAGTTGTTCTTCTGTTCTAAATCCACTCCCATGAATCTCTCTATCCCATCCAATATCTTCTCTCTTAAAACGTGAATCACACTCAATACATTTCATAAACATATAATTTCCGTGAAGTTCAGCTAGCATTTCAGGTTTGATTCCTGATTTCAGATGCAAGTTATCAACATTCTGAGAAATCAAAAACTTAAGAATCCCCATTTCTTGTAAAGCTACAAAAGCTAAATGCCCTGTATTTGGTTTAACCTCATCAAAATGCTTTCCTCTCTTAGGAGGTAACCCTTTCTCCTTTCTTGTCCAGATTCCATCTTTTCCTCGGAAATCAGATAAACCTGACTCTGTACTTATACCTGCTCCAGTGAAAGCTACTATATACTTAGCTTCTTTCATCATCTGGACTATGTCATTCACATCCTTTTCAGTAAATGAGATTTTTTTCACCTTGAATAAAGAATATGAATAGAATTTTAACTTTCCCATTTATCAAATCAAAATGCTAAACAACAAGATTTAATTGGTGACAGATAGGCTTTCTTTAGGTGATTTCTTGGAAAAAGAACTTTTAGATGAAACATGTGATTTACTTTCAAGATTAATACAAAACAAATGTGTAAATCCTCCTGGTGATGAAATAAAGTCAATAAAAACTATTTCTGATCACCTAAAAAAATATGGAATTGAAGCAAAGATATACGAATCTAATCCTAGTAGAGGTAACCTAGTTGCTAAGATATCCGGTTCTGATAAGAATCACCCTGGTTTAATATTCGGACCAAGTCATGTAGATGTTGTACCAGTAACAAAACCAGAAGAATGGCAAGTAGATCCTTTTTCAGGAGAACTCAAGGATAACCATATTTGGGGGAGAGGGGCTTTTGATATGCTTTTCATGGTTGCAACTCAAGTTCAAGCTTTTATTCAGTTGAAAAAAGAAGGTTTTCAACCCAAAGGTGATTTGATTCTATTTATCGTAGCTGATGAAGAAACTGGTGGAAAATTTGGAGCAAAGTGGATGCTGGACAATCATCCTGAAGAAGTTGGACTTTACAATAAAGAAATGTTTGCTGTTACTGAATCTGGAGGTATCCCTTTTGCACCTAATAGAATGATCTTTTTGCATGGTGAAAAAGGATCAATGTGGACATGTCTAAAATTTAAAGGAACACCTGGTCATGGAAGCTATCCTTATGGAAGTGATAATGCCATTCTCAAATCTTCCGAAGCGGCACTCAAGTTAACTGATTATTGTGACAATAAGATGCCAGTTGACACCCAATACATAAGGAATCTGATAAAAGGTGTAGGGATTAATTTCATTCTTCGAAAACTGATAACTAACAAATTTACGTTGCCATATATGCTGAAAATATTGAAGAAAACTGATCCACAAATGGCAACGGTAATGCATAGTTTAACTAGAATGACAATATCTCCAAATGTTATTAAAGGTGGTTCAAAAACAAACATTATTCCCGCTGAAGTACTATTGAATTTAGATGTTAGAACATTACCAGGCCAAGATTTCGAGTATGTAAAATTTCATATTAGAAGAGCTTTAGGAAGTTTAGCTGATGAAGTTGAAATAAATCAATTATTAGAAGAAGGCTTTTTTGTAGAGGGTACTGTAAGTCCACCAGAATCACTGTTTGTAGATGCGATGAATGAAGCTGTTCAAAAGGAATTCCCTGATTCGAAACTAGTTCCAATGCTTTCAATGGGTGGAACAGATGCTAGATTCTACAGAATGAAAAATGTTGAAGCTTATGGATTTGCTTTATATGATCCTGAATTAAAACTTGGGGAAATATTCAGCATGTCACATGGTATAGATGAAAAAATAGGTTTGAAAACAATTGATCTCTCTCTTAAAGTTTTTTACAATCTTGCTAAAGGATTTTTAGTTTAAATTTGTCATCATAGGAAGGAAAAGTTACTTATTATATTCTTCCTCAATTTTGTTATTATCTTTTACCATTTATCTTGATATCTCTCAACAAATGTTTAAATAAAACATTAAACAATTTGAGATAATTAAAGAAACTTGGAGTAATAAGAATGGATGATGACAAAGTTTACAAAATAATAGAATTGGTTGGATCTTCACCTAATAATTGGGAAGAGGCTGTTCAGGCAGCTGTTGCACAAGCATCTAAATCTCTTCGAGATATTAGAGTAGTAGAAGTTGATAAATTGGATGCTAGAATTAAAGATGGATTGATTGTTGCTTACCGAGCTAAAGTGAAATTAAGCTTCAAATATTATAAAGAATAAGCAAACGATATAGTTGAAATTACTATTTGTTAAATTTCTTCCTAGCTTTTCTTACTAGATCATCTGGTTTTTCACCATAGGGAATGTAGAATTCTCCCAAGGGTGTTTTTTCTTTACTATGCTTAATTATATCATGCAACTCTGGATTGATTTCAAAACCAAGAAAATGTCTAAAAGAACCTTTAGCAGCAACAGCTGTAGTTCCATTACCCATGAATGGATCGAGAACTAAATCACCTGGTTTACTACCGAAATCTATGCATCTTAAAACGACCTCTAGAGGTAGTTTTGTAGCATTTTTCCTTGTTCCTCTTTCATACTCTCTTTTAAAAGTCCATACATCTTCAGGATAATGTTCGACTTTGTTAAAGAAATAGTTTTTTTCGTTTTTCACTGCAAATAAAACATGATAGTGACTGGTGACAAACTTTCTTTTTGTGAAAACTCCAAATTGATACTTCCAAATAATGTGATTGATCAAAGTTAGATTATTGTCTCGTAATGCATTTAAAATGTCAACAAGATTAGTCCATCCACTGAAAATCCAAACTCCTGCATCATCCTTTAAAAGACGTGGAAGCTCACTTATCCATTTATCTGTAAAATCCATATAGTTCTCAATTTGAATATCTTTATAACCTTCAGCTACAAAATTACTATCCCTATTATAGAGCGGTTCCATACCTCCGAAATTTAGACCAAATGGTGGATCAGCAATAATCATGTCTATACTTTCTGATGGAAGATTCTTCATTCCACTAATACAGTCGTTAAAATATACTTGATCAACTACAAAGGTAAATAATCTCTCATTAAATAGATTTAAAGCTTCAACCTCTGACCAATCAAATGTTGGTTGAAATTCAGCTGCAGCTTTATGCGGTATGTATGCACTTTTACTACCTTTTGTTTGAGAAGTTTTCATAAGCTCATCACTAGCTATTTTTAGCAATTTAAAACTCTTGTTTTTCCATCAAAGTATTATACATCTCTGGTCTTCTATCTTTAAAAATATGATTTCTATCACTTAACCATTTATTTCTTGCTTCTGAAATGTCAATTTCAACTATATGTAATTCTTCTTTATCAGTACTTGCTTGTACAAGTCTTTTAGCATCTGGTGTAGTTACTTGACTATGACCTTTGAAATGTAAACTGTGTTCTCCATTTGTTTCAATTCCGATTCTATTAGAAGTTATAGTGAAAATCTGATTTTCAATAGATCTTGTAATCATTGCAGTTTGACAGAAAGAAAGAACAAGATTAGTTGAATGAGCTAAAACATCCATTCCTTTTAAAGCGAGGCTTCTGGTTGCTTCTGGAAAAATCCAATCCCAACATATTAGTATTCCTAGATTCATCCCTCTAATGTTGTACAATTTAAAAGGTCCATCCCCTGGTTCAAAGAACAACTTTTCTCTGTCAAATAAATGCACTTTTCGATATTTAGCAATGAAACCTTCAGGACCAACTAAAACAGAAGAGTTGAAATATCTATTTTCGCTTTTTTCACAAACTCCACAAACAATATATCCATTCTTCTGCTTTGCTAGCTCATTTAGTTTTTCAACAAAATATCCAGTTGGAATTTCTTCTGATACCTTGGCAAGTTCATCCTTCTCAACGAAAACATAACCAGAATTAGCTAATTCAGGAATAACAATCAAATCAAAGGGTTTTGCCTCTTCGACAAGTCTAGAAATTTTATCAATATTAGTTTCAACATCTTTTAGCATTGGCTGAAATTGAAGAAAACCTACTTTCATCATCTCTCGATTGATTATCATCTATTTAAATCTGTGGCAGAACTGTTCATGGTTTTTTTCAAAGAATCAATGAGAGCTATAAGTTCTGTTATGTTATTTATCGTATAATCAGGATTTAGTTCCAGAACTTTCTCAGGTGTAGCTGCTCCATAGTGGGCAAATACTGATTTAACGCGAGCTTGTTGTGCGCTTTGTATATCAAACTCTGTATCACCTATCATTAATGTTCGATTATTGGGGATACCAAATTCATTCATAATTTGAACGATTGCCTTAGATTTTGTCTTTTCTAAAGTACCAATTGGTTTATCGAAAAGATGAGTAATCTTGAAATGCTGTAACCATTTTTCCATTCTCTCTTGAGATTTTCTAGAAACTAAACCTATATAGTTTGTTTTCTTAAGTTCCTCAAGTGTCTCACTAACACCTGAGTATAAGCTTCTTAGAAATGAATACTTATCTGTGATGTCGACGTAATATTGAATAGCTGAATCCAATAACTCAGGATCATCATTTTCCAAGAATTCGATGAAATCCTGTTTTTGATCTGTATTTCCCACTCTTTCTTTGAAAACTTCTTCAGAGAGTTTCTTGCCTGAGAAATGTTCAACGGTTTCTTGCATTTGCATTGCATAAGCTTCTTTCGAATCAGCCAATACACCGTCAAAATCAAAAATTATTAAACAACATTTTGTTTGATTTCTCAGTCCCATTATCCACTAAAAAAAGATATAGATTAAATAGTTTAGGATGAGACTAGTCGTCCTTTTTTAAAGGAGCACTACAATTGGTACAGAAGTGAGCATCCAACTCATTTCTTGCATCACAATTCCAGCATTTTACACTAGATGCTCCTTGATTTGCACTCTTTCCAGAAAGACTTCCAACTTTGTCTTTCCAATCGAATTCATCAAACCCTGCAGCTTTTTCTTCCATTCGTTTTGCTATTTTATCTTCTACTCTATATAAACCATCATAAAAACCATCAATTTGCTCTGTTCTCTCTCTAACTTTATTTGCTTCTTGTCTTCTAGCCTCAAAATTAAAAACATACCTAATGTATTGAAATATATTCATCTTTCGATCTCTTAAATATCGGTTAATTAAAAATAGAATGGCAAAGAGCTCTAAAACTCCAAGAAGAACAAAAATCAGAGTCAAAACAACTTGTGAATCTGGTTTAAAAAAGGATAAAAATATACTAACTGGTAAAAATCCAGCAGCAATTACCAACATTGGAAGTCCTAGTAATAGATATATAAGTTCGTTAAATGCACTTGCTACAGAATAACCTGCTCCTGAAAAGAATTCAATTATATAATAAGTTAACAACATCGTACCAACGATAGCAATTGCTAAAATAGATAAAACCTTGAGGATACCAAGATCTACAATCCATGAATAGGCAACACATGCAGCAATAATTGCAAATAGAATAACTTGTTGTATAACATTTTCTCTCTTGAAAACTTTTCGTTTTCCTTTAGGTAGCACTTGCATAAGTTTCAGCTAAAATGAAATTTAAGTCCTTATTTATTTTCCTATTTAAGCAAATAAAACTAAAAAAATAGAGAATTAAGAAGAGTTTATTCTTCTTGTTTTCTTCTTCTTCGAAAGACAACTATCGCTTGAACTAGTAGAAGAACTGCACCAATTGAAAGCAGTGTTAATGCATCAAAACCAGTTGGTTCGACGGGTGATTCGATATACATAGTGTAGTTATTAACTGTTCTATAGAATGTTCCATTGATATCTACAACACTAATAAAGAACTCAATTTTAGCATTAACCTCAAATTTTTTGCCAAGCTCGAAGTAATAAAATGGGGTTGTTGCAGTTCCGTTATATAACATTAATGCTGTGAATCCTGTAGTAATATTGTTGTTTGGATTGAATTCAGACCAAGTAAGATTTACGTGGCTTCTCCCTAATATTGTTTCAAGTTCTGTAGTATTATATATTTCAACTTGAATCATATAGTCTTCATTTTCATAGAATATTTCTCTTACTAGTGTAACTTCGTTATCATCTTCATCAACTGTCAAAAGGTATACTTCAGGGGGAGCAATATAGATTGGAGTAAATTCAGATGGTAACACTACATAACTATCATTTTCAGTGAAAACTTGTTTTGTAACTAGTTCATCTGAATATTCTACCATAATTCTGTAAATAACCAGATTATCATAATCAACTGTAGGAATTGTTCCAATATAAGAGTTAATTGCACCAATAGAACCAACTGGTGCTCCTGAAGAGGTTATATCAACACTAGTCCAAGTTGGAACTGTATTAAGTAGATATTGTAGATATACTTCAACATCTTCTGTATCAGATGGAACAAATATCTGGCAATCAACAGTTACTACATCAACATCTTGAGGTTCTAGAATATCTCTTTGGATAAACTCAATTGAAGGAACAACTGTGTAACTATTTTCTAATGGATAAAGATCTATAATGTCATAAACTATAGTCTCGATTGTAACACTATCGATTAATACTTCTGTGGCTCCAGGTTCATTTAGATAATAGTTACCAACATATACTCCTTCTTCAATTTGATGATAGTAAGAACCCAAACAATTATCAATCACACCATAAAATCCTACAGTTTTGAAGTTATTATTATAAACCTTAAAACCATCGCTTCCATCGATTGATATTGCTGCTCCAGGAATTAAATCAAAAGTATTACCTGTTATGATTACACCAGTGCAGCCAAGGATTTGTAATCCATTAGTTAAATCTTTATAGGTTCCATCTTTGATTTGTAAATAAAATGAATTTCTAGCAATAATTCCTATATCTGAAGTATTCACATCATTTCCTTGAAGACGAATATTTTCTGAGAACCAGATACTAATTCCATATACTGAGTCAAAAACTCCATTACTAGCGAGACCTACATTATCGCAAGACCACAAAGATAATCCATACTGTGCATTGATTGCCCCATTTGCAATTATAATTACATTTTTTGTTTGTTCAATATAGATGCCTGTAACTGTTCCATTGATAGTATTACCCACTAAAGTAACATCTTTTGATGTTATGACTGCAATACCTTCTTCAACGTCAATAAAATCATTGTTTTCTATCACACTGATTCTTCCTGCTATAATATTTATTCCAGTTGTAGCATTTTGTAAAGTATTGGAAGAAATGGTTGTATATCTTGAATCTGTAAATGCTACAGCAATTTCTGAGATATTATAGAAATCATTACTAAGGACATCAGTATTATCAGAATCTAAACCAGTAATTCCATAAGCTAAATTATCAAAATAATTGTTCTGAACTATTGATGGTGACTTAAAGAAATCAAAAGCATGGTAACAGTCAACAAATCTGTTGTCTTCAATTTCTCCGTAATCTGCCCTACTTGCTTCGATGCAGATTTCAGATATATCAGTAAAGTTGTTTTGGGAAATAAAAGCATAATCAGATTTTTCAAGAGATATACCATTGTCAAGGAACCAGAAAGTATTTTCCATCAATGTTACAGTTGAACTTACGAATAAAGCACCAAGTATTCCATGATGAAAATCACTGTTATTAATTTCAGCATTGACACTATTTGTTTTCAAGCCAATTTCAGAATTGCTATCAAATTCAACATTATCAATTATAAGACTACTCACACTAGTTGCTATTAAACCATATTCAATGCCATCAAAAACACTATTTGTGATTTCAACAATATCACAAGTTACAATTTCCAAACATGTATAATCAGTTACAAAATCGGTAGTATCAATTATTACGTTTTGACCATTTTTCAGATAAAACGAACAATCATCAAAATCTGTATTATTAATAGTAATATTATCAGCATTCTGTATATTAATCAGTGCGTCAATCACAAAACTATCTATGAAAGTTACAGACGATGCTGCAGCCTCGTTTGTAATATTGGTTGCTATAATTGTGAAATTAAACAATCCACTTGTTGGTGACAATAGACTATTTTCTACATAAAAAATAGCTCCATCCTCCAATGTAATACTACATGAAAAGGAACTATTTGCTTGAAAGTCTACTATTGAGTTAATAATCCTCAGTTCTCCACCATTTTGTATGATAATAGAACCATTAATAATTACATCTTCAGTAATTATTTCCAAACCAGATATAACCCATGCTCCATCTACTGGTGGTTGTAATTTAACAAAAATGCTATTTGTTTTGGAGATTGTTCCAATAGTTAGTAGACCAATAATAAGTGTAAATGTAATAAGAGTTTGTAGTTTCTTAGAAAACTTCATCTATTTAACCTCGATTGATAGTCTTAATTTAATCATTCGTGACGAATGCACATTTTTAAAGTTTCTGTAAGAACTGTGTTTACAGTTCAAAAAACGATTTCTTAACAACAAGTGGAAATAAGCAAAGAGCTCAATTATAGGCTGAATAACTAAGAGTATTTACTCCCACAATTTGTGCAGAATTTAGCATCATTTTCGATAATTGCACCACAGTGAGAACAAAATTTGGTTAATGCTGAACCATGAGGACCAGAAATTTCCTGAGTTGTATAAGCTGAGCTCATTACTGGTTGATAAATTTGATCTGAATGATATGCTGTTGATGTTGCTGCTTTTCTTTTACTTGAGCGTACTGCAAAGTAAACCATGAATCCAATTCCTAGAATACCTAACACAACAAATATTAACCAAGTATAAGTGGTCTCATAAGTAAATGAGATAGTCAAATCAACAAAT
>MEHH01000069.1 GCA_001940755.1 Candidatus Heimdallarchaeota archaeon AB_125 | reverse complement strand
GGCTTGGAGAGAAGAATCTCATAACGTTAAACGTCGATTCAAATAGGAGAATTGATATTCTCCAGCTTCAAAAATCTGTTAATCAGTTACAAGAAACTCACGATATTTTTTGCGTTGTTGCAACCACAGGTACAACCTCTACTGGTTCAATTGATAATGTTCTTGAACTCTCAAAAATATGTCAGAGGATTGGTGCTTGGTTGCATGTTGATGGTGCTTATGGTTTAGCTTATTCATTAGTTCCTGAATATAGAGATAGATTCTTTGGTATTGAATTTGCAGATTCTGTTTCTTGGGATCCTCATAAACAGTTTGGGATTCCTATACCAAACTCCATTTTGTTTGTTCGAAGAAAAGAGGATTTTAATCGAATGTCATTACTAAGTGACTATATTTACCGAGAAGGAGAAAGTGTGCCAAGTCCAGGTTTGAAATCACCTCCATCAACTAGACCATTTTCTGCATTATCGCTAGTAACGTCAATTAAGTTTCAGGGAATCTCCAAGATTCACGAAAGGCTTAGATCACCACTTCAAGCTATAGAAACAATCTACAACTCTCTGAAAAGCGATCTGGAAATAGAACTTTGTAATGAACCAGAAACAGGAATTCTCTGTTTTCGTATTTTGAACAAACATATTTCTGAAGATCAAATGAATGACTTCTTAAAAGAGATTTATGAAGAAGTCATAACTAGTGGAAAGCATTCTATTTCATTCACTAAATTAGACGATAAAGTTGTTTTGAGATTAGTTGCAATAACTCCTACTAGTGCAGAAACATTAATGACAACCATTACGTATGTGAAAGAGAAAGCAGAACTAGTTGCGAGTAGAGGTTTACAATCATGAAAATTTTGATTATTAATCCAAATAGAGATTTGGAAATGACTATAGCAATTCAAGAAACTGCAGGCTCATTTGTAGAAAAGGATATACAAGTTGTGAGTGTTCATACTCCAGATGCACCAAAATTCATTGAAACTTATGAAGACCAGATAAAAGCTGCACCTGGTATGATTAAACTAATTAGAGAAAATGAGAAGGAATATGATGGTTTCATTGTTGCATGTCATTGTGATCCAAATCTAGATACAATGAAAGAAATAACCGATAAACCTGTTGTTGGAATTGGTGAAGCATCGATGAAACTTGCATCCATGTTAGGTCATAGTTTTTCTGTTATCTCAATGACTGAACAGTCTATACCTAATAAGGAAGCTTTAATCAGAAAATATCACCTCCAAGATGTTTTAGCTTCAGTTAGAGCTCCAGAAGATATACATAAAAATCTCAAAGAAGAAGAGAAGTACTTGGAAACAGCTAAGCTAGCTATTCTTGAAGATAAAGCTGAAGTGATTGTACTAGGCTGTGCAGGAATGACAGGAATGGACAAAAGATTGGAAAAGAAACTTGGAGTTCCAGTTCTTGATGGTGTTGTGAGTGCTCTCATCATTCTAATTGGTTTAATAAAGCATGATCTATCAACAAGTAAAATAAGAAGATACAGATCCTCTAATAAATAATCACTTTATACTATTCTCTACTTTTTCTATTGATTCTATACAGATTTCAATTCCAGTTTCAGCTAGTTTTCTAGTGATAATTAAAGGAGGGAGGAAACGTAGTACATTATCATAATGGCCACCAATTTCTATGATCACTCCTCTTTGGAACATTTCGTCTCTTATCTTAGAACACAATTCAGGAGATGGTTTCTTAGTATCCTTATCATAGACTATTTCTATTCCTAGCATTAATCCTTTTCCTCTAACCTCACCTACAATCGAGGAAGATTTCTCAATTGTTTTTAGTTTGTTCAGTAAATACTCTCCAAGTTCTTCAACATAATTTGCAAGTTTGTTTTTTAACATAAAATCAATTGAAGCTGACCCTGCTGCCATAGCACTGACATTTCCTCTAAAAGTACCAATATGAGCTGCTTTAGACCAGACATCTAAATCTTGACGATATGCTATCGCAGAGAGCGGAAATCCTCCCCCCAATGCTTTGGAGAGTGTCATAATATCAGGTGTTGCATTAGAGTGCTCTGAAGAAAAGAATTTTCCTGTTCTGCAAAAACCTGCTTGAATTTCATCAAAAACTATAGGTACCTCGTACTTATTACTTATTTCAGCTATTCTCCTAATAAAACTCTCATGAGGAACAATCGAACCTCCTTCTCCTTGAATAGGTTCAATAATTGTCATAGCAGGATCTACCACGCCAGAATGAGGATCTTCCAGTACATGCTCATAGTAATTTGCACTAGCCTCAGCACACTCTACAGCTGTTTTAGATCTGAAAGGACATCTGTATGAGTAGGCATAAGGAACAAAATGTACTTCTGGAATCAAAGGCATATAGTTTTTCTTCCAAAATTTTCCAGATGTTAGAGCTAGAGCTCCAGATGTCATCCCATGATATGCACCTTCAAAAGCAATAATTCCATGTCTTTTTGTGATGGTTTTTGAGAGTTTTATTGCACTTTCAACTGCATCAGATCCTGTTGGTCCTCCAAAGATCACCTTTGAGTTGTTTTTGAGATTCCCTGGTAAAATTTCTTGAATTTTCTCAACAAGATCAATTCTCACCCTTGTAGGAAAATCAAGTGTATGAGTGATCTTCTTTTGAACTTCTCTAACTTTTTCATCGATATAAGAATTGCAATGTCCTAGGGCTAATACTCCTGCTCCTCCAAAGAAATCAATGAAGATATTGTCATCAGCGTCCTTTATAGTTGCTCCAAAACCCTGTTTGATGGCAATTGGAGAACCTTTAGGATAGGAAACTGGACTACCTTCAAGTTTCTCTTGTAAACTCAAAATCTCTCTTGATTTTATTCCTGGAAGCTCATTCTTGATTAATGGTGCTTCAGAAAAACTCAACTCATCGAATTTCATTCTGTTAGAAATTTCATTTAGTATATTAAAATATTAAGCAATATTCCTATAGATCATAACTGTTTCTATTTCTTTTCTAGACTTTCTAAAAGTTTGGAATATTTATCTGCATTTTTCACCAAATTAATTATTCCCAATGTTTGAATAACATCTTTGACTTCTGATACAGAAAGCTTGTCAAGTGTCTTAACAAATTCCTCTGGTTTATCATTGAATAATTTATTTGTGACATCTTGAAAGCTTTTCTTCATAACATTGGTAAACTTCTCAAGATATTTTTCATCTGGTTTGGGGATATCATAAAGTAAACTAAGTATTTTACTCATACTCTCAATGCAATTTGGATCCTCACATACTATTTTATCATAATAGTCTTCAACGAAGAAGAATTTAGCAGTTCGAGCAAAGAGTTTCTCAGTCATTGGGTTTTTCATATTTACTCTTTTTCCCCAGAGAGTAACGAAATTTAACTCAATAAGATGCTGTATATATCGATATAGAGATTTGTCTGAACGTTTTCTTTTAGCAACATAATCCTCTATATCTTTCTCATCCCTAATTCCCATTTTCTTAGCTTCTTTTTTGAAGTAAGGTTCAGAATCTCTTTCTATTTCCTTAACAGTTTTTGGTCCTTCTCGGAGTGAAGCTAATATTGGGTAATATATAGGATTCGACATGATTTCCATTTTGGAATCCTCTTTAATCAGAATTATAGATTCTTGTTTAAAACTAGAATTAGGAACATCTTGAGTTTTCATAGTATTTTCACTTTATTGCTTCTTCTGATGTATTAAAGGTTTCCCGTGCATTTATAAGCTTTCTTAAATGACAAGAAGCTTTATAAGTGTCTATAAGACGCGTCTCTCAATGCTTGAGAAAGCATGAATAAAAAAATTGTTTTAGGTGTTTAAAAAATGGAATTTAAAACTTATGAAGAATCAAGGTTGAAAGACCTTGGAAAATTAGTAAAAGAGGTAGTAAGTGAATGGCCTCAAGATCCTTGGTATCCTACAATGGAACAGCTAAAAGAAGCTTATGAAAATAACGAGAATTTCACTCCTGAAACTCGACATTTCCTATATGATGGTGATAAATTAGTTGCTTTTCTTGCTAGCGCTTTAGAACAAGAAGTTGATGGTGTCCAATGGGGGTCTCTACATATGCCTTTCATTCGTAAGGGATATGAGGAAGTAGAAGAAAAACTACGTGACAAAACCATTGGACTCCTCAAATCTAAAGGTGCACAAGCTGTATATGCTTACTCTAGATCTGATAATGGATATATTCCTGACTTACTTAAAAAATGGGGATTTGAACAAAAAGAAGCAGCAGGTAATAGAATTATCCTCAAAGCTAGTAAGTTTGCTAGTAAAGATTACAAGGCACCAGATTACTTTAAAGAACTTGATCTGAACAACGATGAACATTTAGCTAAATTCAAGAAAATCTATCTTAAAGCTCGAAAAGAGGTTGAAGAGGCAAATTTTGATGAAACCATGAAAATGTTCCGTGAAAGAGATTTGACCATTTCTCTTGTAATTGCTAAGAAGGATGAAGCTGTTTCTTATGGTTTACTTTACAAAGCTGAACAAGACAAGAGATCTTTCTTATCATCAATTCCTGTATTTGATCAAAAACATAAGTTCATTTTGAAGGAAGTTTTTGATTACATGGTCAATAAAGCAAAGAAAGAAGGTTATGAAGAAATCTATCATGCTTTAGTAGATCAGGAAAATGAAGGTGTATACAAGAAAATGGGAGTAGAGTTTTCTCCTTCTTACAGATACGAGTTAAAATTAGATTAAGATAAAGTGATTTCTTCTTCACTTTTTTTCTTTTTTTTCTACAAAATAAACTGATTTTCTCTGTGAACAACAACAAATATTAGACCAACTGTTCCAAAAAACTTATATTTTATGGAATGAATAGTATATTGGTGGTCAAACTGAAAAGTAAAGTCACAGTAATGATCTTGCTAGCAACATCTATGTTATTTCTTTGCTGTTTCCCTGCAGAAGCCTCTCAAATAGGCGTAAAAATTCTGCATGCTGAGTACTGCGATTTAGATGATGATGGAAGGATGGATGATGTCTATGCTGAAGTACTACTTAAGATGTATGAAGGAGTTAATTATCTCACTATTGATGCATCTCTGTATTTCCATGGAAATCTGCTCTATAAGATATTTAGAGACAATCACGTTCATACAGTTACAGAAGTGTTATACAAGTTATATTACATCAATGTTGCAAATGAAAGTGGTTGGTATGTTCTCAAAGTCATCTTTGATGTTCTAAACGATGGAAAAGTCAAACACATGGTTGATGCAATAGCATTTGATCCTCCAGGAGGAGATGGAGACTATCCACCCGGTGGAGGACTCCTTCCAGGTCCTTAGATAGAAAAAATAATAAAATGAACAGAAACACCTAGTTTAGTGATACAAATGAAGGGATTTCCAAATGAACTACGAGATATATTACATCTTTTAGAGAATAATCCGCTCAAATCCTTCAGTGAGTTAGCTAAAGTACTTAGTGTTTCTACTCAAACTTTTTCCAGAAGATTTGAAGAATTAAAGAAGAAAGAGATTATTTACGAGGTTCATTCAAGTTTAAATCCTGAAAGTTTACTCTTGGAAAGATACGTAGTCATATTTATTGTTAATTCAATAATCGACATTAAAAAATTAGAACTATCTTGTGATTTACATCCATATACTATATCCAGACACAGATTGTTTGGATCAGATTATGGTTTATTTGCAATCTTTGACATACCTGCAGGTTCTTACAACAATCTTACTACATTTTTCGAAATCTTACAACAAAGAGATTTTTGTAAGAAGTTCTTCATTTACACTTCTTCCAAGAATAGAATTCTTCATGTTAATCCTTTGCTTGATAATATAATTGATTCAGAGGAATTTGATATTGTAGGTTATTTCTCTCAAAGTGTTGAAGATAAACAGGTTGAAAATCTAGGGAGGGAGTTCACATCGAACTCCCTAGAATTTCATCCAATTGAGTTACTCATATTGAGAGATATCACAACTAATATGCGAATTCCAATTACAGAGTTATTAAAGAAATATCAGAATTATCTAAAATTACCAAGTGATAAAGATGCATTCTATAGTCTTCCGAGAGGTTTTAGACCTTATTTAAAGGAGTTCTTCGCAGAAGACAGATCAGAAAATGCTATCTATTTGGATTTCAAGAAGAAGTATCACTCAATTGTTGATAACCATATTGAGAGTTATTGGCTTGGAGTTAATAGGAAATACTTCGAGATGTTTGTACGCCTTTTATACATAATACATGATGTACCTAAGGAAGAAAAGTTAAGATTGTTCACTTTATTGAGAACAATAAGACCACCTTTCTACATTTATGTGGAAGAACTTGGTAGAGATATGCTCATTTCCATATCTCTACCTCCATATTACTTAACAAAATTTGCTTATTATCTAAGGGATAATTTTGAGAAGTTTTCAGTCTATCTCATAGATAGTTTTGAATCGAATGCTATGAAGTATAGATTTTATGTTCATAATTATGATATAATCAATCACAAAATGCGTGATGACAAAGAGTGGATGATTACAGAACCAATAAAAAGTATAAAAGATGATATATCAAAAAATATGTTTAGAAGAGTAAGTTCAATTTCAGGATAAAATTGAGGTATATTAAGAGCAAGGGGTCAAACCAAATCAACTGAAAGGATCTCTAAGATCCCACAGGTTGGTGAGATTATGGTTGGGAACAAATACAAGTATATGTTTGAGTATGCAAATGATCCAATATTTCTAATTCGGTTAGAAAGTGTTGGAAAGTTTTCTAAAATTGTTGATGTTAACACAGCAGCATGTGTTAAACTAGGTTTCTCTAAAGAAGAGTTACTTGAGTTAACTCTTGAAGATATAGATATCTCAGAAGATCAAACCTTTGATAAAATTATTGATAAAATCAACTCAGTTGGTCAGTATTCATTTGAACGCAAATTTAAAACAAAACATGGAAAGCATGTAGTTTTTGATATAAACGCTCAGATTCTAGAAATGAATGAAGATAGATTCATTTTAGCAATAGCTAGAGATATTGGTGTGAAACAACAGAGTCTTAATGATATCAAATTTGCTTCTTTAGGTAGATTTGCTGGAGGTATTGCTCATAATTTCAACAATATAATGGCAGTTATCAATGGAGGAATTGAGCTGATTAAAGGTAATATCTATGATGATCATTCAATAAAAATACTTGAGATTATTGAAAAACAAACTCTTAAGGGTGGAGAACTTGTCAGACAAATCTTAGATTATAGTGGGAATCCCTTTAGTTTTGAGAAATCTGTTAAGATTGCAGATTTTGCGATAGAAATGACTCAAATGCTTCGACTTTTATTACCTAGTGAAATTCTTCTAAGTCTCTCAGCTGAAGATTTATCTGTAAAAATTGATGAAACTCAATTACAACAAGTTATTCTAAATCTGGTATTCAATTCCAAAGATGCTTTACTAGATGGGGGAGAGATTGATCTTTCTATATCAAGAGTCAGTTTTGGTGAAGTGAGAGATTTTGAGAAAACTTACATTAGAAGAAATAACTATGTGAAATTATCTGTCATAGATAATGGAATTGGGATAGAAGAAGAATTAAAGAAAGAAATATTCAACCCATTTGTCACATCTAAACCTTTTGGACAAGGTATAGGATTAGGTTTATCACAAGTATATGGAATCGTAAGACAACATAGAGGTTACATCTACATAGATAGTACACAAGGGATAGGTACAGAAACAAACATTTTTCTCCCAGAATATACTGGAAAGCCGATAATCAGAGAAGAAATAACTCAAACGAAATTAGACAAAAGAGTCAAAATTCTACTTGTTGAAGATGATGATGATGTTAGAGAGATAACAAGAACAGCTATGGAATACCAGGGTTTTGATGTAGTTACAGCTACAAACGGAATAGAAGCTTTGCAAGTTTATAATGATGAAATTAGTTTGATAATAACAGATTTAGTTATGCCAATAATGAGTGGAATTGAACTTATTAATGAGATTAGAAGTAAGGATGAAAGTGCTAAAATTATAGCTATTACTGGATTCCCTTCAATGAAAGTTCCCAAAGGAATCCAGCTCCTACAGAAACCTGTTTCTAACAAAGAACTCAAAGAGATTATTGAAGAGAGTATAGTGTGAATATCCATTAAGAATTCGAATGATTTGTTGAAATTAGTAGAGAACTAAAAGATGAATTCTAATGTAAAAAAAGAATAAAGAAATAGTGATACTACTTCTTGCGGAAAACACTAACAATAGAGAGTGTTGAAATTATTAGAAATAGCCACACAATTATGCTTATAATATTAAATTCTGAAATAATAGGATTAGCATTTAATGGATAAGGATCTTCGTTAGCCCCTCCATCAATTTGATAATTACCAGAAAACCAATCATCCCAATAGTTGCCTTCTAAAAGATTTGTGTCATAGAAAATATTTTGGCTTTCAGCATCATAAGCTTGAGAAGATGAACCTTGATTATTAATGAAAGCGTTATGATGAATAGTATTATAGTAACAATCGGAGCTTAGGTATATCCCATAGTCATCATTGTCTTTAATTAGATTATAGTAGAATTCATTTGATTCAGCAAAGACTGCAGATATACCAAAGGTACTGTTTCGAATAATATTGTTAGAAAATGTTCCATTTTCAACTCTGGATATAGCTAATCCAGTATCTGCAAAAGATAAGGTATTCAGTGTAGCCAATGGATAATTTGATCTAAGAATGTATAATGCCTCTCCACCATGAGCTATACAAGTATTATCAATTACTGACACTTCATTTGAATCATCAATACTTATTCCTATAAAATTTTCATAGCAATAATTTTTTGTAAAGGTTGAATAATGACACGGATTGTTAAGGTAGATCCCCTCATTTGTATTAGATGTAACTGTATTCTGTTCTATCCATGCTGATTCAGAAGTGTCAAATTCCATACCATATTCATTATAAGAAGCAGTATTGTTACTAACAGTACAATTATTCGAATTATAGATACCAACTCCCCACCAATTATTATTGCAAGTATTGTTAAGTACTTCACAATGAGGAGAACCATCAAGATAGATTCCTTGGTTAGCATTCAAAGTACAATTGTTAAATGAGATTAAAATGTTAGGAGTATCTAGAACCTTAATACCTATATCAGAAGAAATCACAATATTTTGGGTAACTAATGCAGTTCCAACAGCAACAGTATCAATTACTATTCCAGTGTCGGAAGCTTGAATAAGATTAGTTTCTATTTTGAAATATAGAGTTGTACCTGTGATGTAGATACCATTATTTGTGGGAGCGGTAATGTTGTAATTACTTATAAGGTATGGATTTCCAGAGGATCCATCTCCACCATTTTGAGCACTGAGTAGATCTGCATCATTGTTAATTATTATAGGACCACTGTCAATATAATTAATAGTACTTAAATCATAATTAGTATCATTCTCAGCAATCAAAATTGTTGAAGATTGAGTTAAAGAAGTAATAAGAAAGCAAGCTAAAAGCATAAGAATTGTTCTTTTTGTAATTCTTTTCCATTTTAATTGCATATTCTACAATTAATCAAATGTCTCTAATAAACATGTCTGCTATCAAAATTTGAGAAACTAAGCTTTTGAAACATAAAATTATGAACCATATACTATATCTCTTTTCTAATCTCTTTTACAACATATTCTTCGCATTCAATATCAGGACCAGCACCATAAGCGACTACACTTATAGAAATTGCAACGGGATTTTTCATTGCTTCTTTCATGTTTCTTTTATCAGAATGGTTTTGATCTATCTCCACTAAAAATTCCATCAGTTTTTTATGGAATTCAGGATAGTTCTCTTCTTCTTTCAAGCGAAAAATGAGTGTTTTTATTGCTTGAACTTCTATCCCATTAGAAGGTGAGTGCTGTTCGCAAGTTGAAATCATTAATTGCGAAGTGAATTGATTAAGAGTTAGAGGAAGAAACTCTAATTGGGATAACCAATCATTTAGAACATCTAATTTTCCTTGCGATTGTGCATATTTCTTCAAATCCTCTGAAAATGAAAATTTGCTGAAATCTGCAAGAGTTTCAGAAATATAATACTCCAACTGATATCTTTTATCTAGGATATGATCATCCACTTCTTTTGCTATAATTTCAGCTTCTGCTAAGAGAGCAAGATTTCTAAAAATCGTCGCTTTGCTAAGATCAACTCTGTGTCGTAGTTCTGCTGGAGTTGTTTTACCATAGAGAGATAAATAAGAATAGATTAACAAACAAGATTCTGAGTTAATTATTCTTGTAAGTAGAGGGATTCGATCAAGTTGTTTTTCCAGATTTAGAGCAGTCAATATACTATTCTCTCCTTTAATTAAACAATGGCACAAGTTTGGTTTAGATAATCTACAATCAATTCTCGATTTTTGAAAATATTGAAGCCTAAAATACCATTTTCGATTAACTTACCTTTTGGGCCAATTATGCTTTCATCTATTATGACTGCATTGATATTCTCGTAAGTATTAGATGAAACAGTTAACTTGTCGATTATAGCTATTCGTGTCTCCTGAGCCCCGTGGATTCCTACTGCTTTAACCATCATATCGCTTAGAGGAAGGTCAAGTTTTTCGTACAAGTTCTTTGCAATAGTTGTTCCTCCAGCTCCTGTATCGACAACAAACGCAAAGGGTCCATCC
>MEHH01000068.1 GCA_001940755.1 Candidatus Heimdallarchaeota archaeon AB_125 | reverse complement strand
ATTCTTCTTTATCATCTATTTTCATCACAGTATTTACTAAGCGATATTGAAATAACTTCTTTAGAGCAAGATAGTAATACTTGACAAATCCTCTTAACCATTTTGCTTCTGTGAATGATGCAACAGAAACTGTAGCACCTACACCTGTATCTACTATGTTAACAAAATATCTTTCATCTTCATCTGCTTTAGCTATTCCAACTGTCAGGTCACAAGTCAAACCTTGTTCAAGGATATCTAAGCTCCTTTGGTAATTATCGTCTAGTTTTATTCCAATTGCATAATCATTACCATTACCTAGTGGTAAGATTCCAAAAGTTGTGTCAAGACCATACAATCCATTAGCTACTTCATTTACTGTTCCATCTCCTCCTGTTGCTACAACAACATCAAAGTTTTCCCCTCTTGTTTTTGCTATTTCGATCGCATGTTTTGGTTCTTTGGTCATTTCAACTGTATAATTAAAACCTCGTTTCTTAATTTCTTCTTCAACTTTAGGCCACATTTTTCCTATGTCGCCATTTCTAGCATTTGGATTAACAATAAAAAGATATGAAGTCATAATAATTTAGATTTTTTGCATATATTTAAACTTTAAGCAGAAAAGAAACAATATGGAGCCCTGAGGGGGATTTGAACCCCCGTCTTGTGACTTTCTCGAAGTTTTACGAGATCACCGCTCTAAGCCAGGCTGAGCTATCGGGGCATATTACTGAATTTCCTTTATTTGTTGTTTTTTGTTTTCTTATTCTTGTAAAGTATCATTGTTCAAATATAGAAACCAATAAAAAAAATCAATAGGTTTTGAATTTAATCAAGTGGGAAAGCTGCGTATCCTCTGAATTCAATCCAATCTCTTAACTGATTTTCTATTACTTCTTGTACTGCATCCTGATCAAGATTTCTTGCCATTTCTTCATCTTGCGTCAGTACCGCCATGATATAAATATCTCCACCGAATTGCAAATCACGCAATATGAATATTTCATTAATGTCATCATCTAGAGTATATCTGCGTATTCGTAAAAATGGTTCTCTAATATTTACAATCGTTTCAATTGCTTCATAATATGCATTATGGGCAATATCTATGTATTTTTCATCTGTTTTATACTGAGCAAAACAAACATTGCTTCTTGAATCATAAAGTCCAAAGAAATCCGCATTTAATTGTTCAGCAACTTGCTGAGATGCTTCTTGAATACCTTGTTCAATTAGGGAAATTTCTCTAAAGATATGTGAGAAAGCACCTAGAATTGATGAGCGTATTTTCACGCTTGTCCTGAAGAAGTCTTTAGCGGGATTGAAGAAAGGACAATTGTTTGACATATAATCAATTATTGAACTAAATACTTCTGTGCTTTTCTCATCAATTTCATAGTCAGGATCTGATTTATGGAAGAATATTTTCCAAGGAACTTTGAGCTTCAATGCGTTTGTTACGTTTGTTATTTGTTTTAGATATTCAAAGCTCTCTTCAAACCTGTCCTTGGCTTGAACATCTATTACGAAGATTATGATATCTGTACCAATAAAATATTGTTGTGGATTGGTTAAGTAATCTTCACGGTATATACTTTGTCCTCCCAGTTCATGCATGTGAACATCCAACCCAAAAACTTCAATTTTACTTCTTAATAATCCTCGAGTAGGAGTAAGAGCATACAATTTTTGAAATAGTAACGACAAAGCACCTCTATGCTTCAATGCAATAGAAAGAGATGTTTTTCCTGCGTTATCAATTCCAACCATGATTATCTTAGCACCAGTAGTGACTTTTTCTGTTTCTTCCAGAGATAATAAACGACTAGCAGCTATCCAGCTGTTGACTCTTTCTTTTGGAATCTTTTTTATCATTTTCTCATAATGTTCGTTCCAATTATTTGCAAGATTTTCAATTGTTTCCAATCCTAATTCCTTTAAGAATTTTGATTCATCTTCTGAAATATCTAGAAGTGCTTCAACTGGAAAATCTTTAGTATTTTTTTGCTTTTGAAATTCTTCTTTTAGAAGTTTTTCTCTTAATTCAGTCATGGTTTTCTTCTCCGGAGATTTCTCACAACTTTAAATTGAGTTACGATAATACAGTTGTATCTCATTCAAATAAGTATTTTGCTAATGTTGCATCACATAGTACTTCATTCTTCTTTGCAGAAATAAAGTTTAAAAAGGCAAAAGCTAGCGCTTTAATACACCTCTTAAGGAGTGGACTCAAAGTGCGAACACAAAATCTTAGAAAACTAATGTTTGTATCTATATATATTGTTAGTTTAATTACTGCAAGTTTTGTAGGTATATCATTTACAACTACAGCAATTGAAGAAAATGGAAAAATAACTTATTCCCCTCTTGCAGAAATTGTATTTCTGAACAACACTCCTCCAGCAATTGATGGAGATTTAGAAAGTTATGTTGGAGAGTGGGAAAATGCAACAATACATCATGCAAGTTTCGGACCAAGTGGCAACAGAATAGATCTAACCATTCGTGTTCAATCAAATGCTACTCATTTATTTTTGGGGGCTAGTTATGTTAGTGAGATTTTCATACCTATCAACACAACAATCCCTGTTGGTGATTCCTATAATAACCAAACACATACTTGGTATTCAATAGTTTTTGATAGGAATTTTGATAATAGAATTGGTTATAGTAATGAAACCATAGATGATGCCATTGTGATCAATTACAGGAAAGAGGACTCTCAAGATGCATACTTCAATGGAACAACACCAGATTCCTTAGTCTTAGATGTCAATATGACAGGAAATGAGAATTCTATTTCAGCATTAACTACAGAACTGGATGATTTTAACAGATATGAAGTTTCTTTTGAAGTTGCAAAAGAATTAGATTCCAAAGACACAGACGGGAAAGATATAGCATTAAAAGAAGGTGAAACTTTAAGGTATCTGTTTATAGTTTATCAAAACAGCACAGCTGCTTATAAATATACAGAAATAACAAGCGAAGTGACAGCTTGGAACACTATTCATTTAGAAACCGTTCACGATTATTTCTCATATGAAGAAGATTTGAGTAATTTAAACATATTAACATACATTTCTGATTCATCAAATACTGGTGAACAGGAACTTTCCATAATAAATACTATTATGTCTTCATATGATTTTAATAATTCATTGAAGAAAGAATCCGAAGGTTTCTCAATTACGTATGATAGAATGAAAGATATGGATGTAGTAATTCTTGCAGGATCTCACACTGATTTAACAGAAGATCAAATTGATGATATCAGATTTTTTGTGGCGTCCGGTGGAAGTTTATACGTTCTTGGAGACACATCTGATGAAAATAGTAAATTAAATGATCTACTTAGCAACTTCGGTTTCCAAATATATAACGAAACGCTTTATTCAGAAAATATTGGAATCAATTCTACAATAGATTTCGATACAAATGATATACTCAATCTTCCTTACTTAACACAAGCGAATATTCTAACAAATCAAACAGTAAGCTCAATTGAATACATTCAAGGGTCAGCAATAAGATTTGATTATGAGAATGAAACTCTTGGAACTCTAAAATTTGGTGAAGGATACTATCAGTTTCAAGAAGGAGATTTATATGCATCAATAAACAAGTCTGGAGACTTTTATATCGACCAAGTAATAGATGGTGTTTTCAATAGTACAGAAGATATTTCATTAAATAATTCTGCATCCATTCAAGCTGCATTGGAATTGCAAAGAGGTGGAAAACTTTTGGCTTTTGCTTCAGCTGATATCTTTAACTCTTCTAATATACTGAAAGCAGATAACAAGTATCTTTTCTTGAGACAATTATCATGGTTACTGAATCTACAACATCAAATCTCTTATGAAAATTTCATTATAGAAGACTTAACAATCATTGAAGGAGATAATGTTTCAACAAGTATTTCTGTTACAGGTGATGAAGGTAATTTTATCCCAGATATTCAAGTATGGGTTGTTGTTCAAGAATTAAAATCGGATGTGAATATTGAATATCTAAATAATACTGGAGACAACATAAACTTTGAAGGGATTATTGAACCAGCAGAAAGTATCAAAACTCAATTCATTGATGTTTCAATTCGTATACATAAAAGAGGTTATGGTTATAATGAAACCTTCTTAGTAGAAGTTTTCATGGATACTTCTATTGGTACAGGTATCAATTTAAATATCCTAGCTTTGATCATCTTCGTCTCATCAGTAGGGCTTGCAGTCATTGGAGCATTAGCTATTAGACGATTCAAAGTAGTTCCAGAAGAATAAACCCTTCTTTTCTTCTTATTTTTGTATTCTTTGACAAAATCTTATTATTATGTTCAGTAATTAGTTCTTTAGTTGATAAATCTATGATTACTTTAGCAATTTTTTCTGATGTGCATTCTAACCTAGAAGCACTCAATGTTGTTACAGATAGTATCAATGATTTATCACCTGATATCATTATCTTCCTTGGAGATATTGTAGGATATGGACCTAATCCAAAGGAATGCATAGAAATTGTTGAAAACATAGCTCAAATTCATGTGGTTGGTAACCACGATTATGCCATTTGGAAAGATAATTTCAAATACTTCAATCCTTTACCAAAAATCTCACTTTCTTGGACTAAAAATCAACTCTCAGAAAGAGAAAAGCAACTACTTGGATCTCATCCTTTCTTCTCAATTTTCCCCTTATTTATATCTGAAGGGAATGCTATGTTTGTTCATGGATCCCCACGAAGACCTCTAAGAGATTATGTTTCTCCAGATTTACCATCTTGGTCATATAACATGTTCTTTGAGATTACAAGAGAATTTACTGAAATAGATTTTCTGTTTTTAGGTCATACTCACAAACCTTTGCATATAGTCAATGAAGGAAAACATCTCTTAAATCCAGGTTCAGTTGGTCAACCGAGAGACAATGATCCAAGATCATCTTACTTAACATTTCAAATTAATGAAGAAACTAAGGAATTTGAATACGAACACATTCGGTTAGAATATGATGTTGAACTTACATGCAAGAAAATGGAAGAGTTAGGTTTTCATCACTTTTTAATTAATCGTCTCAAAAAAGGGATATAATTTTAATCATCTTCTTCTAAAGTCTGTTCTTCTTGTTCTTTATCGTTACCTTTCTTTTTCTCTTTTAAGAAAAATGAAGATATAGCAGCTAACGAAAGTGTAAGACCTGTTCCTATCAAGGTTTGGAATATGATTGTAGCACCTGCGATCGTAGAGGAGATGTTTAATCCTTTGAATAGAGACTGAGTGGTTACAGTTCCAGTTCCCAGACCTGCTGGAACAAATGTCAATAAACCAACAAGTAGTGTGATTGATGTAACTGAAGCTGCATTAACTAAAGATATGTTTCCTCCAAAAGCCATGAGAGTGAACTTTAATGAATAAAATTCTACTATCCATCGAAAAATGGTTGTAGTAATAACTAAAGAAGCTATTATCTTCTTCGTATAAAGAAGTTTAAGTGAACTATAGTATTCATCCAAAGCTGGAACAACTTTATTTTCCAACCATGTTTTACCTTTAAGAGATATTTTACCTGTAATCTTTATTATAATTTTTAGAACAAATCTACCAATAGGGGGGAAGAACAAAACAAAAGTTAGTACTATAGTACCTATAATTGCAATATAGAAAACAATCTGGATTGCCAACTGAACATTTCCAGTTAGTCCAGATGATAAGAACTCCCAAACAGGAATTTTTTGCTTTATGTAGTAAACTGATGATTGAGCTTGAAGTAATGCACTCTTTAGTTCAATATTATTGATAATTTCAGGAACGGTTGTCCCAAGTGCAATTATAAAGAATACCATAACAACAAACATATCTACAATTCTGAAAAAGGCCAATGCTGCAAGGGAAGAAGAACGAGGAACATCTAAAGAACGTTTGTTTATCTCAACACTTGCAATTTCCCCAGTTTTGAATGGTCCTAGAACACTAAAACCATATCCAACGAAATAAGGAAGCAGAAATTTCAAGAATTTAAGATCAGGAGATGAAGGTTTGATCAAGATGTAAAAACGATATGCCTTAACTATTGCACTGATAATCATGAAAAGAAGAGCTATAAGGAGAAGATAAACTGTTGCAGTTTTATAAAGCACAAATGAACCTTTAACATCTAAAGTAAGGAAAAAATACAACAAGGTTCCAATCATAATTGCAATAACTAGAAATCGAAAAATATACTTGCGCAATGTTGTTTTCAACTTCATCAGCGAATCCCTACTAAGAGTACAGAAGAGAAATAAGGTCTAGAATTCATTTTAGAAGGGAAAGAGAAAGAAAATAAAAACAGAGAAGGTTTATCAGACCTCTGCGCCGCCTTCATCGAACCATTCATATGTGCACTCTTTACAGACAAATTTCTTTTTGTATATTGGTTGATGTCCGAAATACGCAATTGGTTTAGACTTATCTTCAACTTCCTTCAGATTCTTACTGTGACATTTGGGGCATTCTTTGGCCATTTCTTGTTTTCACCTTTAGAATTGTTTCTTGTTGTTTCATTAAGAATTCTATATTTAAAAAATTTGTGTAAGAATCAACATTAAATAAGTAAGAATTAGTTGTTTTTTCAAATAAAAACTGAAGGAAAAATAAGAAAGTAGATTTATGTCGGTATCTAGAAAAATAGCATTAACAGATTATAGTATTTACTAAGAAATATAGCAACAAAATAACAAAAATTGTGTGGATTTACACTAGTTTCGAGTCCATAACCCCATTATATTACCACAAAAATCTTTGAATTTACCATAATAACCATATTCATCTGAAATCTTAGTTTTCTCTTGAACTATTTCTCCACCAGCAGCAACGATTTTTTCAAATGTTTTACCGATATCTTCAGTTGAGATATAAAGGATCATTTCTTCATTTAGTCTTTTCTCAGTTTTCTGAAAAGCTCCCCCTATACCATCATCACTTTCCTTGAAGAAAGCATAGTCATCAAATCCTGTATTTAATGTAACTTCCCAATCAAAGACTGCTTCATAGAATTTTTTTGCTTTAGCAATATCATCTACTGGCAATTCAATATGTGCAATTTTATGATTACCTACCATTTCATTTCACCTGTTTGTTTATATCTAATAAGAGCTAAGACATATAAAAATTATTAAGAAGATACAACTTTATTCTAAAATATGGGAACTTTAGGTGACATCTACGAAAACTTCATCAGAGAGGGATCAAACCAACCTGATATCAAATATTTTTATGGGAATGTTCCTAGAACGATAAAAGAATCAATTCAACTTTCCAAAGAATCATTTGAAATCAAAATCGATTCTAATAAGATAGAGATTCTAAAACAAATACTTAGAGACTATCACAAGGATTTAGGTTTATTGACAACTAAAGTTGACGCTAATATTGATTTAATTCATCAAGGGATAGTATTAGGAGGACAGCAAGCTACAGTTTTTGGAGGATCAGGAATCATCGGGAATAAAATTGCAACAATTACAGCTATTTCAGATGTAAGTAAAAAAATAAACCAGTATCTAGTTCCTATGTTTTTGGTAAATACACATGATAGTATTCAACCAGAAATCACAACTATTCATCTTCCCAATAGTCAATCATCAGTAAGTAAACCTATTTCCCTTACAAGTGCAATAGAAGGTTTAGTTTCAAGCAAAATATCCTCGAACGAGTTTGAGTGGCTTGAGGAAAATCTCTCTATTATTAAGAACATCTTTAATGAATTCAAAACATCAATGGATAAAAATTCCCAGAAAATCTTCATAGAAAAAGTAGATCATATTATTACTTTCATAAGAGAAACTTACAGATCTTCTAGAGATATTGGAGAGTGGATAACTCTACTATGGGGAATTCAAGCTAATATTATCAATGATTGGGGT
Organism: Candidatus Heimdallarchaeota archaeon AB_125; assembly: GCA_001940755.1. Classification (GTDB taxonomy): domain Archaea; phylum Asgardarchaeota; class Heimdallarchaeia; order Heimdallarchaeales; family Heimdallarchaeaceae; genus UBA460. The sequence continues at coordinate 2,803 of MEHH01000068.1, read as the reverse complement.
GTTATTTTCTTTCCTTCATCTCATCCTGAGATAAGGAAGCTAACAGTTGACGGATATAAACCATTTCTAGAGAAACGGATTGATTACATAGAAGAATTCAACAATTCTACAGAAAAAATAGAAAAAATGGGATGTCAGTTTACTACAGCAAAAAAAACTTCTGATTACTCTCCATTTTTCTATGAAAGCCCAAGAAATGGTCATAGGATTAAACTAACCTGCAAAGAAGAAAAAGATACACTCTATTTTACTGGATTGAGTCCAAGTGATGATACTGTATATTCATTTGAAATTGATAAAAATGATATTAATCTGTCTCCTCTTTCGTTGAGATTAATACCTAGATTAGACACTAATCAAGCTCTTCTACAATCGATAATGCCAGTTTATGTTAGAGTATCCGGTCCAGGAGAAATAAATTACAATGCTCAAGTAATTCCTGCTATAAGAAAAATTGGTATTCAGTTTCCAATATTTGTAAAATATACAAGAATGCTATATAACACTCCTTGGATTGAAAATCTTAATCATGAAATAGGAGATGATTCAGTATCATTGTTTGCAGGAGATTTCTTTAAAACTCTAGGACGGTTAGCTAAAGCAAGAAAAAAGGAAGAAAAAGAACAACTATTCATTGAATCAAAAAATCTAGCTAAAATTATTGAAACAAAAATATCTGAAATATCAAAATACTCTGATAAGCCAAATAGCAATATTGAGAAATATAAATCCTGGCAATTTGGAATGTATGATGAATTTCACAACTGGCAGGAAGTCAGCTGGCCTTGGTTCATTATGGCAAGCATAACGGGATTGAGTGACTACGTAGCATCATACAGACGGTATTATTCCGAAGATTCCCCGATCGGAGGAATCGGTTATATCAACGCTAGATTATAAATCTCCTAGAATTTTCTCATACCAATTAACATATCTATCTGCTATTTTGCTTGATTCAAATTTATCTACAACTTTTTGTCTCCCTTTAGTACCCATCTGTCTTACTTTTTGAGGATCATCTAATAATTCTAGCATATACCTAGTTAATGTTTCATTGTCTCCTAAATCGTAAACATAACCATTAACTTCATGATCTATTACCTCTGGAATTCCTCCAACTTTCGGAGCTATTACTGGAGTTTCACATGACATAGCCTCAGCTAAGGTTAATCCGAAACTTTCATTATTACTTGCAGACAACAAGGCAGTAGCACAATTATAAATTGGAGTTATAGAAACTCTCACTCCTTGGAAAGTAACATTATCTCTTATATCCAATTTATTTGCTAAATCCTCACATTTCTTTCTCTCAGGACCTTCTCCAACCATTATTAACCCAGTATCTGGATATTCTTTTACAACTTCTGCAAATGATTCGACAATAAATGGAGCATTTTTGACAGGTCTAAAGTTTGATACATGTACGAAATTGTTCTCATATTGAATTCTAAAATCACAAAGCTTTGTTTCTATTCTTTTGTACTTTTCAATATCAATTGGATTGTATAAAACTTCAATGTCCTTATTATGAGAAAATTTTTCTTCCATTTCTCTTTTCATATATTCTGACACAGTCGACAAACCATCTATATTATCAAAGACATGTGATATGACAGGATTGTAAGCTGGATCTACGCCTAGAGTATGTATATCTGAACCATGAGCAGTTATTGCTACAGGCACATTAGTAATTTGTTTTGCTAGATAAGCAGATACTCCAGTAGGGATAGCATAATGGATATGTAATAGATCAAGATCAGATTTTTCTGCAATTTTAGCTAATTTTGAACCTGCTAAAATTGTATAGGGAGCTCCTATATCTTTGAATAATGGGTAAGATAAGATATCTACAAGATCTAGAGTTATGTTGGGGTGTCTATAAGTTCTTAGTAAAAATGGCGTGTCATAACTAATAAGATGGATATCATGACCTTCTTTGGCAAGCTCTATTGCTAGTTGTGTAGCAACTATTCCTGAGCCACCTACAGTTGGAAAACAGTTAATTCCAATTTTCATAACACTCTTCCTTGAAATCACACATTAAAAAAAATTCTGTAACTGAACATTTTCTGGTAGACTATTATCATTCAGAATATAGCTTATCCATTATCTTTTTTTGTATCTCAATAACTTCACTACTATCTTTGCCTTTAGAGTATGTTTTCAAATAGTTCTCATTTATTTTGAAAAACTCCTCTCCCCAGCTTACTAGAGACAAAATCTCCAAGCACTGCTTCTCTGAACCTAGTATATACAAAGCTGCCCCTAAAGCTTCTAATGTGCTAAGTTTGGAAGGAGTTCCATAATTGTTAGGATTTGCTGCAATAAGAAAAGGCAAAGCCCTACCTGTTCCTTTATCTAATGCTTTTCTCCCACCAGCTATATCATTCCAAGAGCAATCGACACCTACTAAACCATTCTTTACGGCCATCTCCTTATCAGCAGGAGATAAAGCGTATTCTGCAAATGGAGTTAGAACAATAAATTTTGAATGAATCCCTCCCACAGTAATTGGTTTAGCTTTCTTAAATTTTAGAACTCTAACAGCTGTACATATTTTTGGCTTACATGTCTTAAAATTACTAATGTAAACAGGAATTTGTTTAGAGTGAGATTCTTTCATTTCTACCACATTGCTAGGTGAGAATTAAATGGAAGATTGGCGACCCCGACGAGATTCGAACTCGCGACCCCCAACTTAGGAGGCTGGTGCTCTATCCAACTGAGCTACGGGGTCAGTTTGTTTTATGTTTGGTATTCATGCTTTTGTATTTTTTTGATAATCGAAATAAAAACACTATTG
>MEHH01000067.1 GCA_001940755.1 Candidatus Heimdallarchaeota archaeon AB_125 | reverse complement strand
GTCAACCATTTCATCAATAATTCTTCTTTTATCAAGGTCTTCTGTACTAATTTGGTCGTCACTAATGAGTAAGGTTTCTATCGCACCCATATCTAAAGCTCGTTTAACATTATCTAAACCATAAGTGACAGTTCCAGTATCCTGACCCAATCTCTTTAGAACTTCATCAATCAAACGAGTTTCATAAGCAACGCGTTGTTCGTTAGCGATTTTTTCTGGAAGTTTTGTAGAAAGTACCTCTTTTAGACCAACTCTACCTCCTGTACTCACATGAACTAAGGTTATTTTTTCAAACAAGAGTTGATCTCGAGTTTTGATAAACTGATGAAAGTTTTCTGGTGTAAATCCTGGACCAGCCAAGATAATAACTTGTGTTTCGTGTTGTTTAACAATATCTTGCATTAATTGAAGAACATCCTGGAAAAATTGCCCCATTTCACTGGAATGTTGTTTAACATCACTAAACTTCCTTGAAACTGATGCACTAAATTCAGAAATAATTTTTGTTGAAAATTGCGTAACCAAAGCAACACATGCACTATTATCTTCAATTGTAACAATTATTAATTTGGCTAGCATTGAAGCTTTTTCTATATCGTCTATGACTTTTTTCTCCATAGGTGTCCAATTAACCTTTACAATACGAACTTTTTCCATTAAAGATAATGAAATGGTATGATAAGTGCCAAGAGATACTAAATCGTCTGGACCATCAATTACTGTTCCCTTGAATCTCAAATTATCTCCAAAACCATGAAAAGCAAGTTCTTCTACTTCAACCTCAAGTGTCAACTTGACTCTTTCACCAGTATCAGCCCTTCCTTCATCATCTTTTCTTCTTATTCTTCTAGATGTAGAAGCTCTGACTTTGTCACCTGTTTTTAAGATTCTGTAAATGCCATATAGGTCATCTGTGTTCTCTGGAATAAGTTCAATTATCCCATGTTTATAGTCTTTTTTTAGTATCTTCATTTCAGTATCAACTTCAAATTGATTCTAGGTCTACTGTTTCTTGCTTTTCTTATTTTTGACCTTTACGTTCTTTTTCATTTATGAGAGTGTAAAAATCTACTCCTTTTAATTTAAGATTTTCAACTGTTATTCTGTAGCTTCCACCTTTACTTTGAGTTAAGGATTCTGGGACTGAAAGAAAAAGGAAATCCATTCGTTTACCAACAAATTTGACAGCTACATATGATTTAGCTCCTAGTCTATCTGCAAATTCCAGTAATCCTTGAATCTGTTCCGGTTGAATGTAGAATACATCTTGACGACTTGTTTTGATTTCAACTGCTAATAGCATTCCTTTTTCAGCTGAACCTGCAAAAACATCAGGTCTAGGCATTTTACTTGTTCCTGATGAAGATGGAGCTCTCATTACTGCAAAACCATAATCCCAAAATCTGTTCACCAATACTCTCTCATAATCTGCAGCTCTCTTTTTGCTCAAATTCTTCATCTCGATTATTTTGATTATGATTACTATAATATCTCTATTTTAAAACTTATTTTAGCAAGGTTGTTCAGAAAAGTAAAAAAACTAAATATAATAGTTCAATTAAACCATGAAATCTAAAATGGTTTAATCTGGATAATTATTAAGCAAAATAGAGCCTGTGATATAATGAACGATAATTCCTCTTACATAAGGCATATGAGAAAAGAAGACATTCAACAGGTTTACGAAATTGAAAGAAAGAGTTTTCCATATCCTTTTGGAGAAGTTCTGATAACAAATATCTATTTTACTGCACCTGAACTATGTTTTGTTATTGAATATGAAAGAGAATTAGTTGGTTTTTTACTTGGAGGATATGCTGGCGTTGAAAAGCAAACACACATACTTTCAGTAGCTATTCTGGAAAAATATCGTGGTCTTGGTTTTGGAAAGCAAATTTTACTGCACTTCCTTGAACGATCATCTTTGTTGGGATATACTAGTACGAAACTTGAGGTAAACGTTGATAGTGAAGGTATAATAAAAATGTATGAAGAATTAGGGTTTAAGATTGCATCGCGAATAAGAAAATACTATCAGGATAACTCTGATGCCTTTCTAATGATTAGAAATGCGCAATAAATTTGTTCAATAGAATGTTTTTGTGAATATCAACCTTGACTAAGAATTTCCTTCAGTACCTCAGTTGCATAAGATCCCTTTCTTAATTCAAAACTCAAATTTACTTTGAATTTTCCTGGATTCAGCTCATCTTCTGCAATATCATTAATAAGTAGATTATGAGCCTTCATGCCTAATGCTCTATATGAACCCCTAGATCCCAATTTAACAGCTAAACTTCTATTGAAGTCGTGTAAAGATACTTCTTCATTTTCAAGGATTTTGGAATAGATTTCCTTTGATTGACCAGTCAATTCAGTCTTATTACCGATTAGAGGAGCATAAGATACATTATCAATAATTTTCTCTCCAAATAAGGGTTCACAAAGATTTTTTGAATATTCATTATACCTGATTTTCAGATATTTATTGAAAATATAAGCTTGATAAGCATGAATGAATAACTTCTGGAATTGCAATGGTAGAGATAAAAATACTCGTTCGTAGTTTTTATGCTTTTGAAGATATTTTAATATTTTCTTCTCAATGTGCATCTGGTCTGGAATAATCTTAAGAACATCTTGAGGATTTTCAGTCTCCCAATAAAGTTTTCTTGCATCAAGAGCTTCTTGAGATTCAGTTCCATAGCTTTTTCCAACATAGATTTTTAGTGCCTCTCTAACTTCCCCTAGAAGCAATTTTTCCCCTACTAAATGAGTAATAGGTCTAATCTTTCCAAATCTTTGCTGACCAAAACTATTCAACAAATAGCCAAAGTCATTGATTTCTCTAATCTTTGTTTCTAAACTAGATTGTATTATTGTTGCTTCTGTAGGAATCCTCCTAATGGTGATATCAAATGCGTTCCCCCATAAATCACCAAGTCTTATATCTTTAATCCTAAAACAGAATGATTTTGTTTTGATTTTGGGAAGAGTAATTTCCTTCAAGTTCCCTTCCTCATACCTTCTTTTTACTCCCCATAATGAAACTCTCTGTGCTGTAAAAGCTCTCTTATCTTTTGTACCAGCAATACTCAAATCGTTTCGTTCAACTTTCCATAAATTAGAAATCCAATCTAGAGCTACAGATGTATCAATATTATTTTTTATAAGTACAAAATGGAGGAACAATCCCTTCTTTCCTGGGAGATTATAAGTTTCAATTCTAGGATCCAATATATGGTTCTCATCAATTTTTTCACAGACTATAAAATCTTCAGATTGATGTTTGATATGACCTATTACTCTTTCACTTTTCGTTATAGTTGGTACAAGCAAGCTATCCGAGTTCAAAAGTTGTCATCCCCCAAAACTGTTTATAATAGTGATAAATCAGCCGATACTTTGTCTATTAATTCATGTCTTGAGGGGCCAATACCAATAACTGTTGTTGTTCCAGGTGGTAGTTGTGTGAGTCCTGCATCATTGATAATTGCATATGGTAAATCTAATTTTCTGGCTTTTTCTGCTAATTCATGCAATTCTTCTTGAGAACCTACTTTAACAGTGATTTTCTTTTGTCCTTCATTTAACCAATTATCTGCCCAATCGGGGTAATATTTCTTCGTCTTAACATAAGCAGAAACCGAACCATGTGCTGCTTGAACAGCTGTTTTACCTTTGGACATCTTTAAATCAGTCCGTACTGCTATGACTTGCTTATACTTGAAACTCATACAAACATTGTAAGAAACTTGAGTATAAAATAATAACGATTACATTTCAAAATAGAAATCTAATTGATTTAAAGAAAAAAAGTTCCTAATTTCATTTATTGCTCTCATTTTGTTATTTCATTTTATTGCATATCATACAAATTCGATGTAAGCTTCTGTATCTAAAACAGAGGTAATTGTTTGAACAATGATTTCCTCAGGTATAGGAAGTTTCCCTTTAAACTTCTTTTCTATTTCAATCTTATACTCTTTATCACTGAAAGGAGGGAGATACAAAGTTGTCACATTAACTATTGGAACTGGATCTAATAAACTTTCAACTAATTTCTTAGGATTATTTGTCTTTTCAAGAAAGCGGACTTCTTTCTGCGTATTTTGTTTGATTTTATCAACAATTTCAGGAGAAGACAGTAGAGCAACATCTTGTTTTCTTGTTATTACCATAACAACATCTGAGAGTTCATATGATGAGTAGAAAGAGATGCCTTTCAAATCCTTGCTTGATTTGGATGCATCAATTATGATTTTTGAAATTTCAATATCAATATCGGAGATTTTTCCTTCTCTGTAAAGTTGTTTACACTTTCTACACAAAGTATTTGTCTGAGCATCAATAACACAAATAGGTAGCTTCACTTAAAGAACACCAATTATTGCTTTTAATATATTCATATACTATTGTTTTAAGAATTGTGTATAATGTGTATAATTTACGAAAACAAGTTATCTTCTAATAAAAGAAAGTCTGAGAATAAAATTAAATTAATCCTCTTTCCATGAGAACTTTGAACTCATCCAAAGTTAACGATGCACCCTCTTTGTATCTAACTAAAATCTCCTCAGCTTTGGAATCCAATCTTTGATCTCTTACTCTTTTAGCTTCTGATTTTTTAGCTTTTCTTGCTGCTTGGATCTCTTGTCCAAGTTCACTAGAGAGTTTTTTGACTTCACCTGTTAGACCATCAAGTTCTTTTCTAATCCCGCTGATAGTTGAACTTAAAGCAATAACTTCTGCATGAGATTCATCAGCTTCTTCTTTGATTTTCTTCGCTTTTTTTGTTGCTTCAAGCATTTTTTCTTGATGAATTTGTGATTCTTGAGCTAAAGTTGTGACGCTAGTATGATAGGTCTTGATTTCAGTTTGCATATGTCTTAGCTTGTTCTGAATATCTCGAAATTCACTTCTTAAGTCTTTAAATTGTTCAAGTTTTTCAAACTCAGAACTTAGCTCTTCGAGTTGGGTAAGTGTTTGTTTTTCCATCTCTTTAGTCAAAAATGGCGTTGTTTCTAGTTGTCTTTCAAGTCTTCGAATTTGATCTCCCACACGTCTATTCTTTGGAACACCCATATTTTTCATTTGGGAACCAAGTTCTACAATTCGTTTTCCAATTTTATCTGCATCTTCACGTAAAATATCACGCATTTGTTTTCTAACTTGGACTTCCTCGTTAATCTGATCTCTTTTCTCCTTGGAAATACGAGCTTCATCAAAGAGTTCTCTTGCTAGTTTGTTATTTTTGTCTCTTTGACTACGTAGTTCATTTCGTCTGTTGTTCAGCTCATGAAGTTGGTCAATTAGCTCTTTGCGTCTTAATCTAAGAGAGGTAAGGTTTGTTCTCTTATCTTGAAGGCTAATTTCTTCGTTTTTGGTGCTCATTAGTATATCACATTAAATGGAATTTAGGTTTCTTCCAACTTTTATATTTGACTTATCTACAAAGATTGTAAATTGCTTTTAAATCTTATGTCAACACAGTATGAAGTTTTTTAGAATTGAGTGCCTGAGTTGGTTCTATTTTTTATTGGATCTTTTCATTCTGAGCTCTTTTGATCTACATTTACGGCATTTTGTTGCGTTAACAGGATTGGTTGCGTAACACTTGCGGCATACTTTTTTTTCCATAATATGTGATCGTGCAATAGCTCTATATTCCGGATTTGTAACTGGCAAGAAGGCTCACCTCAATTATTCTGTTCTTTGCTCTCTAACATTCGAATAAAAGCATTTCTATTAATAGGTTATTAGTCAAGTAAATCTATATCTCATTTTTTCTTTTGTTTGTTCCAGAAGTGATTCTACTTCATCCCATTTGTTTTCATCTTTCTTCGACATTATTTCTTCTATCTCTTTCTTATAGTCTTCAAGGTCTCTGATATCAGCTATGTAATCTTTAATTTCCTTCTTCTTGCTTTCAATTTCTTGAGGTATGTCACTTAATTCAATAGTCTGATCTAAAAGTGACATATCTTCTTTTTCTTTAGCTGCAACCAATTTAGTGATTTCACTATCAAACGTCTGTATTCTGGAATTCATAGATAAAATTCTCTGATTAATAATAACTATAACATCTTTAGATCTAGAAATCAAGGGATTTGTTTCCTTCTTCTTACCTCTTAATACAAAAATAACAATAATTATTATAAACAAACTTCCCAATCCGACTCCTAATCCAATATACAATCCCAAGCTCATTTTTCTACATATTATGACAGCAATTGAACTTATTTAAACTTAAGCAAAATATCTTCATGTTTCTTCTTATTAATCAAACCTAGAAATCCACTATATGGTTGTGTTCTATGGGAACTCTTTTATTTCTAACTTTTTTATGTTTACTTGAACTGAAGAATGTATAGTTCAACATTTAGAAATTACAGGTAAGAAAATACACCTGAAATACTAATGTGAGTTCAAGGTTACAAGAAAACTTGGATGGATTAAACTCACACATCCTATCACGATCATAAATATTAACTGACTTCAAGAAGTCAAATCACAGTCACTATAAAGTGTATTACATGTGTCGGAAAAATACTCCTAATGAGTTTGAGATATAACAATAGTAGGGTAAGGGATAGTAAGAATCCATCTTTTTCTTGTAAGCTAATGCAACTATACAACAAAGCAACATAATAGGTGAACTAAATGGGTGCAAAAACAGATGCTTCAACAACAAAGTATGAAATAAGAGCATCTTTTGATATTGATGGAGTCGTTGAAAAGCCGGACATAATCGGAGGGATTTATGGACAAACAGATGGGCTTTTGAGTGAAAATCTCGATATTCGAGAACTCCAAAAAACAGGAAGAATAGGAAGAATTAGTGTTGAACTTAGTAGCAAAAAAGGAAAAACTTTTGGGAGAATAATAGTCCCATCAAGCTTATCCCGAATGGAAACTGCAATTTTGGCAGCTACTCTTGAAACAGTTGATAGAGTGGGACCATGCAGTTGTGCTGTTAAGCTTGAAGAAATTGTAGATGTTCGAATCAACAAACGCCAAACAATTGTTGATCGTGCTTCTGAGATCATGAGGGAATGGGATCAGAACGTAAGTCCTTTTTCTTCATCAATAAGTATGGAAGTTAAAAAATCTTCTAAATCAAGTCAAGTAGTTAGTATCAGTGATGAAGGATTTTCCGCTGGTCCTGGATTTAAAAGACAGAAGAAAACAATACTAGTTGAAGGTAGAGCAGATGTCGTCAATCTTCTGAAATATGGTATTGATAATACAGTTGCAGTTAATGGTACAAGTATATCCTCTAAGCTAATTGACTTAATTGCAAAGAAAACAGTAACTGCTTTTCTAGATGGTGATAGAGGTGGAGATTTGATCCTAAAAGAATTACTACAAGTATCACATGTTGAATTTGTAGCACGAGCTCCAAAAGGAAAAGAAGTTGAAGATCTCAAAGAAAAGGAAGTAAAACAAGCTTTGAAAGAAGCTGTTCCATTAGAAAAAGCAATTTTCTTAACCGGTAGAGATGCTGATCTCACAGTTAAAGAGTTTCTTGATAAATCTAAACCTTCAAAGAAGAGATTGAAGAAATTTGCATTATCCAGAAAGGATGCTGAGGAAAAGAAGCCTAAAGTTGAAGTGAAAGAAACAAAGACTGTAAGCAAAAAGAAAACTCCTCCTAAACCTACAAAAACTGAAACAATTAGTAAGGATAAAGTGAAAAAAGAAATTGAGCAAAAAGTTACTCGAAAACCTTTAACCCCAAGACCAACCTCAGGGAGACCATCTCATGCGTCAACTCGTACTCGAACTGATTCTAGATCTGGACCACGTCCAAGTTCTCGACCTAGTTCTCGACCCAGTTCTCGACCTAGTTCTCGACCCAGTTCTCATTCTGGTACAAGAACCTACTCGAGATCTACAACAGGTCAACGACCTCCAAGAAGAGAAATACGAAAGGTTGAGCTTCCCGAATATTTGACTAATGCAGTTAAAGCAGTGAAAACAAAACTTGAAGCAGTAGTATTTGATGAAGCTGAAAAAGAAATTCTCAGAACTCCTGCAGCAGAAATTTTTGATTCCTTGGAAAAAATCGAAAAAGGCAGTACTCTAGTTATCGACGGTATTATAACTCAGAGACTATTGGATCGTTCGAATGGTAAGGGAATCAAAACAGTAATTGGTGCAAGAAAAGGAGAAATCTCTAAAAAACCAACTGGTTTGAAGATAATTGAATTTGAACAAATTTAATTCTTCCTTCTTTTTTTTATTGTTTGAAATAAGATTTATGAATTTACATATTAACTCAGAGATGAGCTGATGTTCTTGGAATATCTTTAACTCAAACCAAGAGTTTTTTAAATAGAGTTACGCTAGAGCAGATATTCTCAACAAACCCCCTAATAGTTTTGGTGAGTGCTAATGTCTATTGAAGAAAGATTAAAACTAGTAACAAAAAATACTGAAGAAGTTATCCTTGAGGATGAAATCAGAAAGATTTTGGAAGAAAAAGAAAAACCAAGAGCATACATTGGGTATGAACTTTCTGGATTAGTTCATATAGGGACTGGTATTGTTTGTGGAAATAAGATTAAGGACTTAATGAATGCAGGTTTTGAAGTAATAATATTTCTTGCAGATTGGCACAGTTGGATTAATAACAAACTGGGAGCTGATATGGGGAAGATTCAACTTGCAGGAGAATACTTTAAGAAAGCTTTTGAATCAGTTGGTGCTAAAGGACCAAATGTAAAATATATCTGGGCTTCAGAACTAGCAGAGAAGATAACATACTGGGAAAAGGTTATCAGAGTAGCTAAATCAAATACTCTTACAAGAGTTCTCAGAACACTTCCTGTGATGGGTAGAAAAGCTGAAGGTGAGATAGAATCTGGTTTTATTTATTATCCAGCTATGCAAGTAGCTGATATCTATGATATGGAAATAGACTTAGCATATGGAGGGATGGATCAAAGAAAAGCCCATATGCTAGCTCGTGATACAGCTGAAAAACTTGGAAGAACAAAACCAAGTTGTATTCATACACCTCTATTGACAGGACTACAAGGATTAGGTAAAAAGATGGACGCAGAATCTGTTCCAGATCTTGCGGATCAAATAGATGCTAAAATGAGTAAATCTAAACCTGAAACTTGCATATTTATCCATGATAGTGAAGAAGACGTAGTGAGGAAAATCAAGAAAGCTCAGTGCCCCCCAAAACAAGTTGTTGGAAACCCCATCACTGAAATGGTACAATACATAGTGTTTGATATGTTTGATGAATTCAGAATTGAAAGAGATGAAAAGTTTGGGGGCGATCTTATCTACAATTCTTATGAATCATTCAAGACTGCATACATGGAAGGTTCTCTTCATCCATTAGATCTCAAAATGGGTTTAGCAAAAATAGTGAATGAAATCCTGAAACCTTCAAGAGAATATTTCGAGAAGCATCAAGATTTAGTTGAAGAAGTAAAATCTCTTTAACTTAATTTTTCTTGTTTTTATTTAGTAAAAGACAAAAAAGTTCAATACATATTGAGACTATGTTCAATTGCCTTTATCGAGGACTTTCTAGAGATGGTATTAACCGACTAGGAAAGAGAGTGCAATTAAAAGGCAATAGGCTACCATACGGGCTCCTGTTGAGTAGAGTGAGACATTCTACACTATGAAACACGGTCAACCCTGGTAGACAACAGTTGCTCCTGAGGAGCTCAGCTAACTGATGTGGGTGAATCCCTTAAAATGACGTTTAGAGTTAACCTCGGGGGCATTATATCTTATTTTAAGAAGCAATCAGAAAGAATAAATAATTAACAGTTAAACAGCAAATATCAGGGATAGTGATCTAGCCTGGTCTATGATGCCGCTCTCACACAGCGGATGTCGCAGGTTCAAATCCTGCCTGTCCCACCAATTTTAGATGTGTTGTAAAAATGACCTCTGGTTCAAAAAAGAGAAAATTCTCGTTTATTGATCTTTTCTCAGGAGCAGGAGGTTTTAGTTTAGGTTTTACTCAGGCAGGTTTTGAAGATAGATTAGCTATAGAAATAGATGATTCTGCAGCACAAACATATAAGCTAAATTTTCCCAATTCTGAAGTCTGGAAAAGAGATATATGTAGTATTCATAGTTTGGAGATACTCGAAGAAGCAAGTGATGAAATCGATGTTGTTTTAGCATCTCCTCCTTGTGAACCCTTTACAGCTGCAAATCCAAGAAGGAAAAAAACTCCTTTTGAACGTTTTTACGAAGATCCACAAGGAGCTTTAATTTTTCATGTTTCGAGAATTGTAGGTGATCTTTCACCAAAATTCTTTGTTATTGAAAATGTAGTTCCGTTAGCTGATTCAGATGGAAGGGAAATAATAAAAGAAGAGTTTAGAAGAATTGGATACAATAAGATCCACTTTAACTTCATTTCTTGTGAAAAATACGGCTGTCCTAGTTATAGAAATAGATTGTTCATATCAAATGTTCATTTAGACGTTGTTCCTCAGAAGAAGAAAAAAGTTGAAGAGGTTCTACTTGATTTACCTTCTCCTTCCTATCCAAATAACATTCCAAATCATTTTAGAATTCCATTTCCGAAACAAGTAAAAAATGAAGGGATTGGAATTAGAAAAGGACATGCTGATGTATATTTCAAAGGTTCTTCTAGAGAAAATCGAAATTGGACAAAATTGAATGAAAAGGAACTAGCACCAACAATTATGGGTAAATCAAGATTTATTCATCCTTTGGAGAACAGACCTTTGTCAGTAAGAGAACAAGCTAGATTAATGAGCTTTCC
>MEHH01000066.1 GCA_001940755.1 Candidatus Heimdallarchaeota archaeon AB_125 | reverse complement strand
TCAGAATCCTTAGCTTTAGCAAAAATCAGTCCTATGAGATTAGTAAAAGACCTAAAATCAGAAGAGATTGAAAGACTTGGTTCATCAATTTCTACAACGCTCCGTAAAGCTGTTGAAAGCATGGGAAGTACAATTCAGTCCTATAGAACGTCTTCAGGAGAAGAGGGATCGGCTCAAAAATGGCACAAAGTATATGCAAAAGAAGGAAGAAATTGCGAAAACTGCGGTAACAAAATAACTAGAATCATTCAAGACATAAGAAGTACTTTCTACTGTAAAGAATGTCAGAAATAATAATTATTCACTTACTTGCAAAAGAAATATATTCATGAATTTTCATTTCTGCTCATGAGTCTACTTGAGCTTATAAATAAAATTACACTAGAATTATCTGGTGAAAAGGCTAAAAGAACTACAAGTTTTCTAAGTTTGTATCACCGTATACAAGCAAGTAAAGAATTCCATACAGCCTTAGAATTTTTGAGTAATGAATTAAAGAAACTTGGAGATGAAAATTACCAGATTCATGAATATATAGCTGACGGCACAAAACTATACTCTGAATGGGAAACACCAATTTCTTGGGATATTGAAGATGGATCGTTACAGTTGTTAGAACCTACAAAAAAAGCGCTTTGTCGTTTTTCTGAGGTTCCAGAAAGCATCTGCACTCATTCAAAATCAGCGGATTTTACAGCTGAAGTAGTCCATGTTGGAGCAGGAAAGGAAGAGGATTTTGAAAAAGCTGATGTAAATGGAAAAGTAGTATTAACTACAGCTTCTCCAAGAACATTGATTGAAAGATTAGCTAAGCACGGAGCGTTAGGGGTCGTTGCATACCCTTCAGAACAGAGAGCGCAAGGATATCAGGAGATGATTCAATATGTAGGGTTGTGGCCTAATGCAGAAAATGTTGAGCAGTCAACGTTTGGATTTTCTCTTTCTAGAAAACAAGCATTAGAACTAATCAGTTATATGAAAGAAGGAAAAAAGGTGAAAATAAAAGGTGAAATTAGAGCTGAACTTTATGAGGGGAAGATGCATGTTTTATCAACTAAAATTGAAGGAAACAAACATCCAGAAGAAGAAATAATAATTATAGCACACATTTGTCATCCAGCTCCCTCAGCGAACGATAATGCATCTGGAAGTTCACTATTACTTGAGATTTACAGAACGATAAAGAAGTTAATTCAAAATGGAGAGATTGACTATCCCGAACGTTCTATCAGATTTTTATGGGTACCTGAATTCAGTGGAACCATTCCTTGGATAATGGAAAAAAAAGAAGAGGATAATTTCAAACCAATTCTCTGCATAAATCTTGATATGGTAGGTGAACATCCATCTCTTGTAGGTTATCCTTTTACTTTTAACAAGGAGAGTATTTCTACTCCATCTTTTCTCAATGATTTAATATCAGAATGTATAGACAATGTAAAAGACAATCCTTTAGCTATTGAACAAGGCGGATGGCAGTTTCCTTGGAATTTCAGAATTAAACCATTTGCAGGTGGATCAGATCAGTTATTATTTAACGATGCTCCTCTACGAATTCCTTCTGTCATGTTTGGTCACCCTGATACCTTTCACCATACCAATCTTGATACAATTGAAAAAGTTGATCCAACCACATTAAAGAGAGTAGGTTCTGTAGCTGTAAGTACAATTTTATCCTGTTGTTATGAAGAAAAATTCTCAACAGAAATACAAAGGATTTTCTTAAAGGGATTAGTGAAAAGAAAGGGATTGTTTCTAAACATGATAACAAAGGAGTTAGAATCTCTCACACATCTCAAAAGCAATGAAAGGAATGAGAAAGAATATCTGATAAGAAATCTTCTTCATTCATACAGAATATTCGAAAGAAAAGGAATTCAATCAATTGACAATCTGTTTACTAATTTAAATACAGAAGTAGATGAGCTACTAAAAAACGAACTGAAAGTTTTAGAGAATTCATTTAACGCGTTAGTTAAGGACTTAACAGAAGAAATCAAGGACGAAAATACAAAGCAACTGATTGATAAAATCCCTAAGAGAATGTGGGAAGGACCATTTAGTGGAAAGAAAGTTTACAAAGCAATGAGTGATTTGGATCAGTTAGCTGAAGAGCAGAACTTCTCCGAGGAGCAACTAACCAAAATTAAAAGATTATCACAGATAATGTCAAGTGATTATGGTGGCCTGATGCTAGATACTATCAATCTAATAAATAATCAAAATAATATACTCGAAATAACATCGAATTTAAGTTTGGTCGATTGGAAAATTATCGATTTAGGAGTCATTGATAGTTTTATGAAATTGCTTAAGAATCTTGAAATAATAAATTACTAGTTTTAATGAGTAATCAAATTATCTTCTTTTCCTAAAGATAATGCAAACTCGAAGCAAATTGTATTAGAACTTCCTTCCTTTAACAATGATTTTATATGCATTAAAATAAAAGTTACTTGTAGATTTAAATGGCAAAAGATGAAGTAAAATCCTTGGTGAATTCTGTTAACATGGTAAAAAATATGGTTGAAAGCATAGTTTCAGCAGTCCAAGAAAGATTCAAAGATTATGATAACGTTGTTGTGTCATTAAAAGAAAGGATTGAGAATTTAGAGAACAAAATTACTGCATTAGAACAAGGAGGTGCTCCAACTGGAGCAGCAAGTACTCCAGATTTATCTAATTTAGGAAAAAGGATAGATGGTCTTAATGAAAGGATTTTGCTAATTGAAGCAGCAAGAAGTGTTCAACAAGAACCTGCAGTCGAACCTGCAGATGTTCAGGCATTTAAAGAAATTGCAGAGAAAGAAACAATGCCAGAACCAGTTGTTGAAATGCCAACCGCACCTTCAACTCCACCACCTTCACCAGAAGTTATTGCTGCAGAACCAGAACTGGTTGAGGAAAAACAGCCTGTACCTCCAACTATTGAAGCTCCATCCATACCAACACCTGCACCTCCACCACCTATTCGTAGTACTATACCAGAACCAGAAGTGATACCAGAAATACCAACAACTGAAGAAATCCCAGCTAAAATTGATATTCCAGCTCCATCCGCTTTTCCTAAACCTGCAACACAAGTCACAGAACCTGCAGAAAGAGATGTTAGTCCAATTTCTAAAGAAGTTTCTGGAAGTATACCAGCACCACCTTCACAAGTTGATGCACCTACTACTCAACCACAAACAGTACAACCTCCTGTACCAAAAATAGATGATGAAGATGCTGCAGCACCAGAAGAAAAGAAATCAGCAGAGCTCTTCGGAGAAGCTGTTAGTGGAGATAAAGCTGAACTTTTGAAAGCTCTTAAGAAATTAGAAGATCTGTAAAAAATGTCAATAGGAAATTTCATATAGCGCTTACAGATTTTGGCTTAATGGCTACTGTAGCACCGGTAATTATTTACATACTATCTTTTCTTACCCCTTTTATTATTACTTTAGCTGGATTACCTCTTCATATAAGAATAATGCATAAAAGAGGGATTCATGGTGTAGATGTTCATAAAAAAGAGAAGCCTAAGGTTGCTGAGAGGGGAGGAATCATAATATTACTGTCCATAATTCTATCTTCTGTTTTAATGATAATTCTTGTTAATGATTCTGAATTAAGATTATCTATAGGTATTTTTTGTATTACAGTAACAGTAGCAGGTTTAATTGGACTAGTAGATGATATCGTAAATTTGAGTGCTATACTTAAACCGTTTCTACTTCTATTTGCTTCAATCCCGATAATTGCATCTAAACGATATATACCAGAACCCATTTTACCATTTATTGGAAAAACAAAATTAAATATAGCCTATCTTATACTTCTACCTTTTGTGGTAGCAGTACCTGCTAATTCTGTTAATATGTTAGATGTATTTAACGGATCAATGGCGACTACTACAATCATTGTATTGCTTGCAGTTGTATTTTCCAATTTAATCGTTTTTGGTAATGGTTTAGATCCACTCAATGATGCAGGGTTAGCAGAATCAGGATTAACTTATATTTTCATCCTAATTATGATTGGTACAGTATTAGCATTTTGGATATTTAATCGCTATCCGGCTAAGGTTTTCGGAGGAGATACAGGAAGCCTTGCAATAGGAGGAGCTTTAGGAGCAATAGCAGTTATGGGGAGGTTAGAAGTAGTTGTTATAATTGCTATGATACCTTTTATTATGAATGCATTTGGAATAATAAGTAGCGTTAAAGGATTATTAGAAAGAAGAGAGATGACTAGACCGACAAAAATGACTAAAGATTGGAAAATTGAATCAACTAGAGATAAAAAAGCACCAATAACACTAGTTGGTTTAGTTATACAAAAAGGCCCCCTTCATGAAAAAGAAGTTGTCAAGACATTTAATATCCTGACTATTGTTAGTGGTATTCTCGCTATTGTGATCGCTGTATTGATTAATTCATCGGGGGTAGTATCATGAGTATATTTCAAACTACATCTAAATTCATAAAAAATATTGGATCAGGAATCAAAGATTATTTTAAACTAACCCCAAGGCTTACTAAGTTAATAGTTTTTGAAATCTTTGTTTTTGGAGCTTTCATTGGAATTTGTGTAATAATTAGTGAGGGAATAATGAGAATACCTAATAGTCCACAACCAGGATTGAATTTCCTATTTGCAGCACTGAAGGTAGGTATAAGTTTTCTTCTAATTGGAATATGGTTAGGATCATGGTACTTCATAACGAAGCGACTCATGAAAAATGATAATAAAGAAGATATGGAAAAAGAAGAAAATAGCTGAAATTATATTTTAGTCTCTAAGAGATACAATCTTTTCTTCAAATTATAGAACCTTTTAGCAAATTCTAGACTAGAGATATCATAATCTTCAAATTGCTGTTCAATCGCGAAAAGTTCACTTTCAACATTCAAGATTTCATCTTCAAGGTGTTTTTGTTTTTCCTGTTGTAAAGTTCTATTTGTCAATTGCTGTGATTGCTTGTTTTTTATTTCATTCAAAATCTTCTTCTTATCTTCAAGAATTACAACTAATTGTTCTTTCTGAGAAATTATTGGATTTAATTGCTCTTGTGTATCAACAGTTTGAGGTTTTTCTTCAACACACCTTGCTGGAACCTTTGAGAAGAGTCTCAATAATTCAACTATAACTTGGAATAAGTGATAGCTGTCTCTCCAACGTGCAAGCATTCTCATTTCGAGAACACCATCTGATGTCATATTCGGATTAGTTATTGGACTAAGAATCTGAACGACTGGTGAAGATTCAGGATAATTCTCTGGTAGTTTTATTTCAACATCAACAAATATTTCTCCTTCATTTGTAATTACTGGAACAAAACCTTTCCAGGTTGTTAAATCACCTTCTTTAGGTTCGAAAGCATAAGCTCTCTCCATTACAAGACTATATTCTTTTGCTAGGACACTATCTGGAATAGGCATATTAACACCTTACTTTCGATATTCTATTTCACAAGGACTTATTTATAGATTCGCTTTCAAATCTTACCTCTATCTCAACTCTAGATTTTTAAATCAAGCATTTAGTTTACTTCTAATGACTCGTGTTGCTGTGATAAATCAAGAGAAATGCAGACCTGATAAGTGTGGACAACTATGTTACAAAGTTTGCCCATCTGTTAGAGCAGGAAGAGAAACTATTACTTTTGATCCTCCAAGCAATAAAGCTGTTATTCATGAACCTTTATGCTCTGGTGTTGCAATTTGCGTAAAAAAATGTCCATTTCATTGTATTACTGTGGTTAATCTTCCAGAAGAATTAGACAAAGAAGTCACCCACAGATATGGGATAAATGGATTTAAACTTCACAGATTACCTATGCCAAAGATAGGAAAAGTTACAGGTTTAGTTGGACAAAATGGATCAGGTAAAAGCACAACATTAAATGTTTTGCAGGGAGCTTTTAAACCAAATCTTGGAAGATTTGATCAACCACCAGAATGGGATGAAATAATAGAAAATTACAGGGGAACAGAGGCTCAATCTTATTTTGAGAAACTTGCAAATGAGCAACTGAAAATTATCTTGAAACCACAGAACGTAGATAAACTACCTAGAGTCATAAAAGGGAATGTTTCTGATTTAATCTCCAAAGTGGATGAACGAGGATTAAAAGATGAAGTCAAAGAAATATTCTCATTAACTAAGGTTTGGGACAGGGATATCTCAAAATTAAGTGGGGGGGAATTACAGAAATTAGCGATTGCAGCATCAATTGTAAGAGAAGCTGATGTTTATCTTTTTGATGAACCAACTTCGTATTTGGATGTTCAAGAAAGAGTCAAGATTGCACAATATATTAACGAAATGAAATCCCCGAACCATACTCTAATTGTAGTAGAACACGATTTAGCAATGTTAGATTATCTTAGTGATCATGTTCATATGTACTATGGGCAGGCAGGTGTATATGGCATTGTAAGTCATCCTTATTCTGTTAGAGAAGGAATTAACATTTTTTTGGATGGGTATATACCTTCAGAGAATATGCGATTTAGAGCTGAACCTATAATATTCAAAAAAGCAAGCCTTGAAGGGAAGATTATATCTTCGAGACTTGCATTAAGATACGGAGACATGACAAAGAAATTCGACTCATTTGAATTATCGGTAAAGGGGGGAGAATTATACAAAGGGGAAGTAGTAGGAATTCTTGGACCAAATGGTATTGGTAAAACAACTTTTGTAAAAATGCTTGCAGGAATTCTTGAACCTACTACAATATCTGAACCTACTGAAATATTGGCACAAATGACAACTATAGACAAGGATGCAATTGATCTTCAAGAAAAAGCTCAAGAATCTAAAATCGATGAAAAATTGATTGTAAGTCATAAACCACAATATCTCTATACAGAGTCAGAACAATCAGTTTTAGATTATTTACGAGAAGTAAATCCAGTAATGCTGACAAGTGGTTGGCACAAATCAGAGATAGTTGAACCTTTGAAATTCTCCAAACTTCTAGATTCCAGATTATGTGATCTTTCTGGAGGAGAGCTTCAGAAAGTCTCTATAGCGGCATGTCTTGGTAGAAGAGCTCATTTGTATCTGTTAGATGAACCTTCAGCTTATATTTCCTCAGAAGATAGAGTAAATGTAGCAAAAGTGATTAAAAGAGTAGTATCACATTATGAGACAAGTTGTTTAGTTGTTGAACATGACATGATGATGATGAGTTTCTTTTCTGATAGACTGATGGTCTTTGACGGCATCCCTGGTATTAATGGAAAAGCTAAAAGAATATCAAGAGTTCAAACTGGAATGAATACATTCTTGAAAAAGATGGATATTACCTTTAGACAGGATCCTCGTACACTACGACCTAGAGTAAATAAGAAGGATTCCCAACTCGATAAGAAACAAAAATCTGAAGGAAATTACTTTACTGTTGCTTAAAAAAAGAAACATGTACTTATATGATTTCAAAGAAAGACATTATCATTTTAAAGACTGGTTTTATCCAATCATGCAATTCTTGGTTATCATAGATGTCTAATATTCTCAAAAAGACTGTATGAACAAATTTCTTAATTTCCTCAGAAGAAGTTTCATACAAAATTCTATATCTGAGATTACCTGTTTTGAGTGTGGGTTTCATAGAAGCATTTTCTACTGGCATTATTGCAAATGAAAAATGCTTTTGGAAATTCCTTCGTGTTAATGGTAATTTACTCCATTGCCACATTTTTTGTGCTTCTAAAGTTTGTTTATTATAACGAAATCTATCATATTGCTGTTTATACATATTAAATAAATGTAATTCAATCTGTTCCATCTTCAAAATTGATTTATATAATAACCAACATGCTTGCATTGGATTCATGTATTTGATTGGAGATTTGTCTGATTTCAAAAATTCATTCCATTTCTCATATTGCTTCATTACCAATTCATTACCAGAGTTGTTTGTGTAGGGGCAAGTATGAAGTTCATGAAATAACAAATCTATCACCCATTGATTTGTAGCAGTATAACCAAATCTTACTGTGTTATTATCTGTGAGATGTATTTGGGGAAAAAGATTGATACAACTTCGATGAAGTTTTATTGTGAAATTAAGGTAATCAGAAGAAGAATTTATTTGAGAGATAGTTTTTCTTCCATCTTTTTTTTCGAATACAATTACTCTAAACTCTCGTATTGGTTTTCTTTGAAAAAGTCTTGGTGATAACCAATAAGGATACAATATATTGAGAATTTTGTTACCTCTAGAGCTTTTGCTTGTAAACCAAGATGAGAAAGAGTAGTCAAAGATTTTCTTCAAGAAGTTAAAAATGCTCTTGTTATTATGTTGAAAAGCAAAGAAATTTGAAGGTTGCTCATTATCTAATTGAATTGTTTCTTTGATTCTAGCATTTTTTCGTGCCCACTCCCATGACGCAAAGAGATCATCTGATTCATTGAATGGATTGTCATCATGTTTTGCTGTTCCTATCGAAAAAGCTAAATCAATTACTCCAAACCATTTGCTTGATTTCATCCTAGAATTTTCAGGAAGAAAAGCAAAATGTCTAGCTGTATCCCAGCCAATCAAATATTGATATTTTCCGATTCTCCTTAAGCTTGAATTAAAAAGATAACCTTTAGAATTAGAGTTTACTTTTGTAGAAATGAAAGTGAAGTGATTGCTTATTTCAAAACCTTCCTTGGTACTATTAACAAAAATCGGTACTATTTCTTTGTTATCTAATTCTCTCCACCATTCAACTAGGAGACACTTGTTTCTTATATCATTAATTAATCTTGTTTTTATCAAATAACACAAATCTTGATAGTGATTATCAAAAAAATCATAATTAACAACAATGAAAGTAGAGTCTCTTCTAAATCCATCAATTGAATCTGTAACATAAATACAGTATCGATCTTTGTTTAAATCCTTGAAATACAAAGAGAAGATTTTATCTTCTATTAAATTAAATGTTGAATATGCATCAACATCTATTAGCTGTTGGTTTACTTGAACAATTCTTCGGTTTTTCAGAATATTTAATCCGTTAGACATAGAAAAATGTTCTGTATTAATCTCAATCTCTGGAGAGATTTCATTATTAATTACAAATTTAGATTTTCTAGATGTCTTAGGATGAATTGAAAAATGATTCCCTGCTAAATGACCTTCAAAATCTAAATAAAAACCATTTTCCATTAAGGCTTCTAACTCCCCTTGAGCTCTTAATGCATTATAAATACCCTCTCCAAGAGTTTCCTGAGTCTCTAATCTTTCATCAAGTTTGAATGCTTGTTCACCTAAAATCTCTCTTCTTGCATTTCTTAATTTTTCTAATGAAGAAAACCAACTATCCAGCTTTATCAATAAATCATTTCCTCTATTCGGCGTGATACCAAAAGAAAAACCAGTATTTTTTCTAACTAGAATCTTTCCAGATTCTATTTTGTATGATGCAAATGAATCGATTATAGAGTTATCTAAGATATCTCTTATGGATTGTCTCATAACACTTGGAAGAGATCTGAAATCTCTTCTAAAACTACTAATTTGAAAAGGTTTGTTACTATATTTGTATTTAAATTCATTAAAAAATGAGTTTGGATATCCTAGGATAACCTTCTGAAGTTCTCACTGTATTAAGAGTAATTTCATCGAAACCTCTTGAAGATATAGCTCCAAATCCACAAAGGAGATTTTTTTCACTGAAAAAATCAGAATAATGTTCAAAAGAAGGGTGTGAGATGGAATCCTTATTTTCTAAACTAGCAGCTAAATATAGCAAATATTGAGTAATTCTTTCTTTTAGTACTCCATCATTTTTCTTTAAATTGGTAATTCTTTCAAGAGCATCAATAAAATCATCTTTAATTATTTTGAAGAAAACCTTATTAGCTTTTTGAAGCTGATTTTCATTACTTAGTAAGTACCTTCTAATTTTCACAATTAGTGTATGAATGTCTGTCTGAAAATCAACATCTAGTATTCCAATAATATTTGAATTGAAAATACTAGAGATTGTACCATCTTTAGTATCAAGGATTGGAGTAGGATAGAGAGATTTTGTGGAAGATATGTAATTACCTGTAGAATTAAGTAAATTAGTTTCTATTTTCTCAGACATTTTGATACTAGTATCTATTCTAGTATTGTCTTTATACACACCACACTTTTTTTGAGAACGAATATCAAGATATCCGTTTTCAATTTCACTGTCTTTACTACGGATATAAATTCTCAATTCAGTATCATATTCTCCCAAACTGGAGATTTCATTGTCTATCTCAATTAGGAGTTTATGAGCAAGATCAATAGCAATCTGAAATTTTTCTGAAAAATGATTAACTGGAACCTGAAGTGGATGTTTTACTTTATCAATTATATAGTTGACAATTTTTTGTCTATACTCTTTATATTCTTCATCAGAGAGTGCAGATTCTTCTTTAAGAATCGGTAAATCTAGGGTTTCATCTTCTGAAGTAGCTTCTGAAGTATTTTTCTTGAATAAGTAGCTCTTGGTAGTTTCAGGTTGCTTCATTTTTGTTTTACCAAAGAGAGAGATAGCGATGACAATACCTAACAATGAAATGAAAAGAATGATGAGTGCGTAGATTTTGATTCTGGAATAATTCCTTATAATATACCATACCAACGCTGTACCAGATATCAGATATAATAACAGTGTTACTTTTCCTAAACTCTTTGATAATTTATATAAATCCACATAAAATGTAGAAGTGAATATAAGAAAAAGCGTAGAGAGTAAGACTACGTCAGCTAAAGAACTACACACGAAAAAAGAATAAAAACCCCATTTTCCTGAACCAACAAGTTGCGGTTGAAGAAAACGATTATTAGCTATAGTATTGAGCTCAGTAATGATATTATAT
>MEHH01000065.1 GCA_001940755.1 Candidatus Heimdallarchaeota archaeon AB_125 | reverse complement strand
AAAACTTCCTTTGATAGAATAAAGCCATTCTAGAGGTATTCTTATTGTTTTAATGTTGTTTATGATCAAGGTTCGTAGCAATTCAAAATCTACTTCTGATAAAGGAAATTCATTTTCTAAAATAGATAAAGGCAGTAAATTAACAGCTACATTTGCTTTGTTTTCATTCATAAAATGAACTAATTTTAAATTCATCAAAGGTGAAACAACCATACATTTCACATTGGTTGCTTTTAGCTTATGCGCAGAATAAGTTCCAAATTCAATCCCAAAACCCTTTGATTGTTTTGTTTCTCTATCACAAACATTTGCTACTGAGCTAAGAATCTCATCTAATGATTTTGTCATTCTAAATGATAAAAATATTAACAGCTTAAAAAACACTTTGGGGGCTGTGTTGAAACTGAAAAATGATAAGAACTCATTATTAGTGTTGCTTTATTCAAAATTCTCAATTTCTTGCCTAATTTCATGTGAGTCAATGAATTTTTCAAGTTCTGAAAATTTAACTGGAGTTCCAACTCTAACACCTTCAACTTCAATTTCCATTGCACTCAAAGAAGCAGCAACTTTAGCAGTTTCCTTCAAGCTTTTCTTTTCTAGAATACCATAAAGTACTCCACTCATTGTTGCATCTCCTGCGCCTGTTGTATCTTGCAGAAAAACCTTAGGTGGAGTTGTTTTGATAATTTTGTCTCCATCACTTATCCATTGTCCATCCTTGCCAAAGGTTATATTAACTATTTTCAAACCCCAATCGAATAATTTTTTCATCCCTTCAATAGGTTGTGATTCATCGGTCAATGTTAGTAGTTCTTCCTCATTCATGCTCGCAAAATCACTTTTTTTTAGAAGAGATACAGTTTCTTTTGGTCTATTCTTTATTATTGAGATTGATGGTGCCCCAGCTATTAGACTATTTTGTGATTTAGCTAATGCAATACCTCTTTCAATAGCCTTAATTCCATCATTTGATGTTAGAGAAGTCCATAGGAAACATCTAGTTTTTAGCAATTTTTCTTCTGGTAAATGTTCTTCTGAGAATAAATTAT
Source organism: Candidatus Heimdallarchaeota archaeon AB_125 (assembly GCA_001940755.1). Classification (GTDB taxonomy): domain Archaea; phylum Asgardarchaeota; class Heimdallarchaeia; order Heimdallarchaeales; family Heimdallarchaeaceae; genus UBA460. The sequence goes on along the minus strand of MEHH01000065.1, from coordinate 9,894 downwards.
TTGCTCCCTTGTATGCTAGAATTGAACTATCTTTACCCCATGGAGTCTGTAATATGACGGATATTGCTGTTGTTTCACTATTGAACACTTCAACACTTGAAACATCCACTCCTTTCTTCCTCATATCCTCTATACAAGCATTACCGTTCATATCGTCTCCCACTCCACCAATAAACGCTGTTTTAAAACCTAGTTGAGATAAATTACAGGTTACATTAGCTGCTGATCCACCAGGGAAGAATTTAACGCTATTAACATTCAATTTTGAGGAATGTTCTATTGCCATATACTTCTTTTGAGATTGATTTTTGTCGACTAATTCCATCCTAAGAATGTCATCTACTGAAAAAATCATATCCATCGTGCATGAGCCTAAACCTACTATATCGTATCCTTGGTTCTCATCATTCATTGCTATAAATGGGTGTTATTATTTAATAACTTAATCGCTGTTTAATTGCCATCCACAAACTAACCAAGCTTCTTTCATTTTTGGGTTTTTCTCGAGAAAATTATCAATAATCTCCTTAGAAACTTTGTTCATAGAACAAGAGAAATTAGCACATCTCTTACAAGAATTTCCTAAAAGAATTTTTGAGAAATATCCCGCAACAATCAGAAACAATGTTGTTGAAACAATTTCAGCGATACCTGGAAATAAATTACTCTCATAGTTTAATGCAAAGAAAACAATTCCCCAGATAGAACCAACAAAGGGAAATAAATCGATATAACTACCAAAAATGAGCATTATTGTCTTCTCAGTTCTAGATGCGGGACCTGGTCGATATTTCCACAATTTAGGCATACCTCTTAGAGCCCAGCATTTCAAACATTTTCCTTCTTTTTCATAGAAAGGACAATGGGTACAGAGTAATCTGGGTTCTATAATTGTGAAAGTTAGTATAACTAAACTTGCATAAGAAATTAACATCCACCAATGACCAATCATTAAACCTGAAAAAACAAAAATACCTATTGCCAGAAGTCTATAAGTAAGATTACCTAAGGTAAAACGATTTGCGAATTTTTTATTCACAAAACAAATAAGTTCTCCTTCTAATTCACACTCTGCACAATTTGAATTTGAATCTGCAATACAATTAACAGGTAATGAAGATAAATCTGTTGGCATTCAAGTTTAAAAGAAGTAATAGATTCTTAAAGTTTTGTTTAAAAAAAATAGAAAAAGGGAGAGAAGAGAAAATCAACCAATAACATAAAATTCTGTTGCCCAAAGAATGCTTTCATCGTCTTCTGTGTATGTATATTGGATTATATTTCCTATACCTGCTAAAACAACTTGGTTCCAATGTGTTTCATTAAGGTAGTTTTGGGAACATCGAATTATCTGCGAGTTGTTCAATTGGAATACAAAAATGCTATTTCCATCGTCTACATATGTTCCTAAAATATCAATTTCAGCATAAGAATAGTCCTGTTGTGGGATTTCTGAAGCAAAGAAAGATTTGAACTGCAATCGTGCTTCCTTTACTACTTGAGATCCTGTAAGTCCTTCAGCTTCTGCTATTGAAATATAACCAGAATCTAAAGCATCAATAACACACACATGAGATAATCGCTGAACAGATCCACTTCGCCAATAAATTGGAACAAACCAAGCAAGCCTAAAACCTATTGAAGTGTTTAGAGCATAAGGTACTGGCATTTGAACAATATAACTACCTTCATTTGGAGCAGTAAGTTGACCTTCAGCTAATGTAGAGGCAGTAATAGCTGAAATATAGCCTCTTTCTCTTAAGTTGTAGAAAGTTGTACCGTTCTTTCTTATAACCCCAATTCCCGCTAAAGTTTCTGAAGAATCCTTCGGATGTGTTGCAAAGAATGCAAGGGTTGTGTTTTGATATTCGACATATCGGATGTCTTCAACACCCTCACCATAGAATCCTAGTCTGTCTGAACTATAATGAGGGAATCCTGGTAGTAATCGAATATTTCCTTCAGCTGTTGTATCTCGTCTGTTTCCCCATTTGATAATCCATTCTAGCTCAATCAAATCCTCTGAATAAACTTGTAAAAGATAATCAGGCGTTGTATCTAACTCATCAGCTGTATAATGAGTAATTAGTTCACCAGTTTTAATATCCAGTACATCAATACCATCTGATAACCATGCACCAAAGACGTTTCTAGTTGATCTAGTTACAACATAAACCCAATCTGTTCCAGTCCAAGCTGGATAAGAACGCCAATATTTGGCATTTTGATTGCGTCTGTAGTTTTTCAGATTAATGTTATGATTATACCAAAGACCCTCAGCATAATTGAAATCACCCTGTGGAAAATTGATAATAACTGGCTCAGCATTTGGACTATTAACCTCTACTAAGACTAATCCCCAAGCAAGGTTAAATTGCCCTGATTTCCAAATCTGCGCTGATTTCCTAGGTGCATAAATCATACACCAATATATTGAATCATTAACATAAATCACATTAGCTTGAGTTAATACTGCATTAGAACCAAACACTGCTTTGTTTTGTTCAGCTTTGCTTATAGCAAACTCTTTAGTAACGAGTCTAATGTTGTTATCAATCTCATTTTCTTCATCTAAAACAACGAAAGGCAAATTAGTAGAGTCATAACTAACTGTATTTTCAAAATACTTTGCACTCAACATCGTTTTGCGTATTCCCAATAGCGCGTTTCCACCCACAATGACAAGAAGGATCAAAATAATTACAGATATGAAGGCTCTCCTCCTTCTTTGAAATCTGGCGATAAGATTAATCTTGTTGATCGTTAGTTCGAAAATTACAACCAATAGAGTTGTAACTGAACCAACAATAATAAGATGTTCAAGAGCTCCAACCATTATAGTTCGATTAAGAAATCCAACAATCCAAACCCCCAGTAGCAACACTAAGAAGACAGATGCTGCTAAGTATCCTAGAGCTTTATTTCTTTGCCTTATCCTAAAAATTATCCAGATAAGTGGGATGTAAGCTACAAATAACAGAAAAGTAATACCTGCATAACCCATAACTTGTGTATGTGGATTTGAAATATAAATCTACTTCAAAAACAAATCATTCCTTTTCATATGTTTGGAGGTCCTTCTCTTATCCTTTCTCTGATTTCTTTTAAATCTCCTTTCCATTCAATGATAATATTAGAAACTCTAGATTTGGAGTGTTTTTATGACATTAAGCTTTTATTTTACTATGCTAATAATATACTATGACTAAATCTGTTATTCTTGCAAATATTGCAGCAGATATCCCTTCAGATTTGATTGAGAAATATAACATATTTACAGTTCAGGTTCCTATAGAATTTCTTGACACTAAAGAGGAACTGCTCTATCCAAGTGAAATCTCCCCCGATGTTTTTATGAGAAGAGTTCAATCAAGCAAGAAGATTCCTAAAGCTATTCAACCAAAAATTGAATATTTCGTAAGTGTTTTTAATCAATTAGAGCAGAAAGGAATAGAAGATATTTTTATTATAAATATGACTTCTAGAGGTACTGGAATTGTCAATACTGTTAGAGCAAGTATTCTCCAATATCAAAAAAAAGGTGGAAAATGTAACTTCTATCAATATGATTCAAAAGAAGGTTCTTTTGGAGTTGGTATATCAACCATTAAAGCAGCAAAACTGTTGGAGGAAGGAAAATCCTTAGCTGAGATACCATCTCTCCTAGATGAGTTTAAGAGTCATGAATTAAAAACAACTTTCACATTTGAAACTCTGAAATATCTTCAAAAAAGCGGAAGAATAGGATTACTGAAATTTGTTATGGGATCTCTTCTAAATGTTCATCCTTGTTTGGAAGGCACACAAGATGGTGATATTAATTCTTTTAGTCAAGCAAAATCATATGAAGATGCAGTGAAAGCCATAGTAATCCAAGCATATGGTTCAATGAAGCATTTTGATAAACTAGGATGTTACATAGTTTCAGGCAATGCAGAAAAAGGTTCCAAAATTGCAGAACATATACTGACTACTCAATTTTCTGATGTAAAATACTATGGTATTATTCCCATGAGCGGTGTAACATATTGCTTTACAGGTCCAGGTTCTGTGATTGTTGTTATGTTTAAAGACTTTGAACATTGATAAGTTGAGAAAAAAGAGTGGATTAAGAATTTAAAACTTCATACCATTTCTTCAGGGATAACTTTTTCCACTGTTCTCTTCCTTCTTTAGGAGGATAGTATTCTATCTTATCTGCTTTCTTAATAATTTCTTCCTCAGTTTTCTCTTCTGCAATCATGTCCTTCATAAGTGCAATGACTTTATTCAAATATTCTAAGAATTCTTCTAAAGGTTCCTTACCAGATATTGAACCGTGTCCAGGAATATAGTGCTCCGCATCAAGAGATAGATACTCATCTATTGCTTCTGCCCATTTTACTGGGTCTGAGGTTGGAGTTCCCCCCCAAGGAAAGCTATGGTTAAACAGATTATCCCCCGCAAACATCACTTTGTAATTTGGACAGTAAACATAACTAGAACCTTCTGTATGTCCCCCTGTTCTCTTGATAATAACCTTTACATCACCATCTATCAATTCATATTCATCTGCAAATGTTTTGTTAGCAAGAACAATTTTCAAACCATCCAAAGCTTTAGGATCTTCTGAATTTTTCTTCCATTCCTCTAAAGCTTCTGGAGTCCAATTGTTCTGTTTTGAATCTACCATCGCTTTATGTGTTAATTCGGATGTAATGATTTGGCAATCTTCAAAAATCTGATTACCGAAGACATGATCTCCATGTGCATGGGTTATAAATAGAACAGAAGCTTTCTTTCCTGTTTCTTGTTCAATTTGTTCTCTAAATTTCTTCATGAGTGGAATATGCATACCTGAATCAACAAAAACTACCTGACTTGGCAGAACATAAGCTGCAACATTTCCACGGGTACTACCATCGGTTATTGCATAAACATTATCTTTGATTTTTTCAATGGACATTGAAACACCTAATTGTATGAATAATCTAATTATAGAAAAAACTTTGGGCTAAGAGAGAAAATTCCCTATTTCTGCATTTTCCACTGAGTTACTGCTTTTGAAACAAGTTGCCTCTTCTTATTTTTCACTATTTGGTGAATTGCTTGAATAGTATTATCTTTCTCTTTCAGTATTTCCGTTTCTATTAGTATATCGTCTTCATAGAAACCCTGTTCTTTATAGCTAATCTCAAGTTTTTCCAATTCATATTTCTTAACAATCTTCTCTGGCATGCCTTCTATTATCCAATTAATATGGGAGATATGATTTACATGTTGTTGTATATCCAAATCTTGTAATCTTACTTTCAATGATTTTTGTGTTTCAATGTTCTCTGGTAATTGTAAACCAGGAAAATCATAATCTAAAGCTCTTCTTTCTACTGCCTTAAAATCAGGCCAAATGTCCATAAAGTTAATGGGTTGTCTTTTTCGATAATTGAATAACAACCAACTTGTTGTAGCTTTACAAATGATATTATTTTCTTCATCCATAATTTCAAAATCTCTGATTGTATATTTTGGGCTTTCAGATTCAGCTACCCAAGTTATGACTCTAAGTGATTCATCAAATTGAGGATATCTAGTAATTTCAGCTGTATATCGTAAAAGCAACCAAGTTAAACCCTTGTGAAATATCTGGTGATGACCAACTCCAAGCTGATCTGCATGTTTGTAAGCAATGTGTTGCAAATAATCCATTAGAGCAGTAACCTTTACATTTCCATGGATGTCTATCTCACTTATTCTGGGATTAAAAGTCATTTCATACATTAATTATCACTAACAAAACAGACCTAACTTGGAATTATTTAAGATTTATTCAAAAATAAGAGTTAGAAAGTGATCTAATTTAATACAACATCTACAGTTATTTTTTCAGATATTTCTCCTTCCATTTCTCATCATCATACTGGTCGTCTAAAAACTTCAGAACTATCAATTTCAAATCCTTGCGATACTTTTTCTTACTCATTGCTATAGCTTTCAAGAAGAGTAGTTTTTCTAACAATATTATCTTGTAGTGCTCTTTTTCTATTGCTTTTTCCGCTAAGAATTCATAGTGGAATAGACATATACATTTCCAAAATTCTAATTCATTTAGTTTAACTCCAAGATCACCCCATATATCTTCTTGATATTCAGGTTCTGGATAAACTTCTTTTAATCCTTCATAATCTTCAAGAGCTACTACAAAATCTACATCATCCCCAGCTTTGCGGAGTTCATAATATTCCATAGCAGTTCCTCCAATAAGTAAGGGTTTGTGACGGAAAGTGTAATTTACTTTTGATAAATCGATTTCCTGATACATAGTGAAAAGGTAGATTTCTAAGATATATAAGCATGAATATCATGAAAAATGAAGAAATTAAAAATAATTAATTTAAAATAAAAAAACTAAAAAATGTAAAATGTAAAACTACATTTTACGGCCTCTGCGACCGCCTTTAGTTTTTGAAGAAAAGAGTTTTATTGTTTTATACTTATCTCAAATTGATGTTTGAAACACAAGAGAACTGTATTTTTTGCAATTCATACAATGAAGATAGGAAGAAGATTATCTGGGAAAATCAAGAAGCTTTTTCTGTTTTCAATTACATACCTTCTGTCCCAGGTCATTCACTCATTGTTACTAGGCAGCATGTTACAGATTTGAATAATTTAACAGGCTCTGTTTTAGAGGGATTCATTCACGCTATTCCTCAAACATTCAAATCTATTCAAGAAATTTATGAGACCAATCCAGAGAATATTGTAGAATACTATAAAGATTTGATCATCAACCCTCCTGAAGATAAAGCCAGATCCTTTGCAAAACAAATGCTCAACCATCCTCATTTACTAGTTAAACCCATTGCTTATAATTGGGGCATGAATTATGGTTATGAAGCTGGTCAAAGAGCTATTCATCTACATATTCATTTATTTCCTAGAAGGGAGGAAGGGTTAGGAATAGCAACAGCAATGAGAAAACACCTTGCTAAGAAGGAGTAAGTTCTAGAAGTTCTAAAGAAGCGTTTGATTTTCGTATTCCAATCCTTTCTTCAACATCTCAATCTTCATTACTATGTTATCCACACTTTCCTGATTCTCTACATTTTTCTTTTTCTTTAACTCAATAATAATAGTTTTACTATCCTTTGCTTCAAATTTCTCTTCCTCTTCAAACATTCCCTCAGCTTTGCCATAGAGACACCAAAACTCCACCTTCTCCGCCACTTTCGGATACACTTTCAAATCCTTCTCCTTGAATATCGCTTGAGTAGATCTCTTAGCATCGATGATTCTTTTCGTATTATTTTCGTAGTATACAACTATTTCAGGTTGAATCCATGCCTGTTCAGCAATTTCAGGAGTGTCTATCTTGGGTTTCCACTTCCAATCTAAACCTTCTAACAGAATCTCAGCAATCTCTTTACACAATTCCTCCCACTTGTATGCAGTAGTCCTAGTAAACCAGCAAGCTTCAGCTTCCTTGTGTCTATACAAATGACTGGGATCAGCAAAGCCTCGACCACAGTCTTCACATACAAAGGGTTTCTCATCAGTATGCATAGCAATGATGTGCAATTTCAAACCACGAGCATGAGGGAAAGCTGAATCACATTCTTCACAGGCATAAGGACGGTGATTCTGGTGAACAACTTTAACATGATCATTAAGATGACTGCGAAGTTTAAAGGCAAAACCACACTCCTCACAAACATATTGCCTTTGGTTTGTGTGAATAGCAATAATATGTTCTTTCAAGTGTTGAGGAAGTTTGAAAGCATCACCACATTCCTTACAAATATGAGGACGAAGATTTTGATGAACTGATTTAATGTGACGGTCCAGATTATCTTTTCGAAGAAACTCATCATCACAGAGAGAGCATTTGAAAGTTTTTTCTTGATTATGAACGGAATTAACATGACGTCTAAGAGAAGCAATTTGAGTAAATGATTCACCACAAATCTCACAAGTATACTTTATTCCAAGATGTTTTTCGTTTATATGTCTATCAAGAATATCTTTACGTTTAGTAGAAAAAGAACAATGAGGACACTCAAAAGGTTTTATTGTAGAATGAACAGAATCTTGATGACGTTTAAGATTAGACGTACGAGTGAATGTTTTCCCACATTGATTACACTCAAAATTTGTACTCATCTCTTAATCTTCCTCCATAGAATGGATTAATCTCATGTGATCTTTCAGATGATGACTTAGTTTGAAAGCTTCATTACAGATAGTACAGATATGTGGTCTAATATTCTGATGAACACCTCTAATGTGTCTTTGAAGACTATCTTTTCTTTTGAATGAAGCAAAACATTGAGGACATTCGAAACTTGTTGATTTGTTATGTATTGAATCTAGATGTCTGCTTAGATGAGATTGTTGCTGGAATTCTTCCCCACAATAGTTACACTTGAACATTCGTTGTTGTTCATGAACTTGCCTGATATGACGACTAAGATTATCTTTTCTGGAAGTTGTAAAGTCACACAAACTACAGAAATAAGCAGTTTCCGATTTATGTACAGAATTAATGTGTCTATTCAATGAATCTTTCCTTGTAAAAGTCTTGTTACATTTATCACAAGAAATTCTGTTACTCATTTAGTATCAACTATATATCAAGAAAACGGAATATAAATCCAAATAATACAAAATTGAAATTAAAATAAAAAAAGATTGAAGTGTAGAATTCTTACATTCTACGGCCTCTACGGCCACCTTTGCGCCTACAACCATCGTGTGGGAGAGGCGTGACATCTTCTAGTCTTAATATTCTCATCCCTGACCTTTTTAGTGCACGTAATGCTGCTTGTGTTCCTGGTCCAGGTGTACGGTTTTTATGTCCTCCTGGAGCTCTATAACGTATATACAGTTGATACACTCCCTTACTTTGCGCTTCTTGTGCTGCTGCGTTAGCTGCTTTCATTGCTGCGTAAGGGCTTGATTCATTTCTGTCTGCTTTGACGAACATTCCACCACTTTTACGGCTGAATGTTTCTGCACCAGAGATATCGGTGATGTGAACGATTGTGTCATTATAACTGGAAAAGATATGAGCAACACCATATTTAGAATCTCTTCTTCTGGTTCGAGCTCTAGCTTCAGAATCAGGTTTCTTCTCCTCTTCAGCTTTTTCTTCTTTTCCTTCTTTAGGAGCTTCCTCTTTAGCTTTGGTTTCCTTAGGCTTCTCTTCTTTAGCTTTGGTTTCCTTAGGCTTCTCTTCTTTAGGTTTCTCTTCCTTAGATTTTTTCTCCTTAGGCTTCTCTTCTTTAGGCTTCTCTTCCTTAGATTTTTTCTCCTTAGGCTTCTCTTCCTTAGATTTTTTCTCCTTAGCCTTAGGTTTTTCTTCCTTCTCTTCTTTAGCTTTGGTTTCCTTGGGTTTCTTTGGTTCAGTCTTCTTTTCTGCTTTAGGAGGTTCAGGTATTTCGTCTATTTTAGCAGCTGCTGTTTTCTTCTCTTTCTTTGGAGTTTCAGCTTTCTCTTCTGCTTTAGGAGCTTCAGTTTTATCCTCTTTCTTCTTAGCTGGTTCTTTCTTTACTTTCTTATCTTCACTCATACAATCACCTACTTAGCTGCCAAGAGATTCTTGGCTTCTTTATTCATTGCTGCAGCAGTGGATGGACCAATACCTGGAACCTTAGATAGATCTTCAGGTGTTGCTTTGGCAATTTTATTAACAGTATCAAAACCATGTTCCTTGAGAAGCATTGCTGTCTTAGCACCAACACCTTTGATTTCTGAAACATCAACTTCAGGAGTGGCAGGTTTCTTTTCAGCTGGAGGTTTAGCTTCAGGTTTAGCTTCAGGTTTAGCTTCAGGTTTAGCTTCAGGTTTAGCTTCAGGTTTAGCTTCAGGTTTAGCTTCAGGTTTAGCTTCAGGTTTAGCTTCAGGTTTAGCTTCAGG
>MEHH01000064.1 GCA_001940755.1 Candidatus Heimdallarchaeota archaeon AB_125 | reverse complement strand
AAAAGTATAAAAGACATAAATATACTTGTTGTTGGGGACGCAGCAGGTCATACTAAACCTACTACTGGTGGTGGAGTAGTTTTTGGAGGTATAGCTGCAAGTATTGCAGGAGAAGTAGCCAGTGACGCAATATCGATTGGAAATTTTGAATCAAAGTACCTAGCAAAGTACCAAAAGCTGTGGAAAGAAGAATTCAAGCTTAATCTTAAAGTTATGAGAATTGTAAGGGCATATATCAATACATTAACTCCCAAAAATCTTGAACGACTTTTTCTTTTGTTAGATACACCTCGATTGAAAAGCAAAATATCACAATTAGGTGATGTAGATAATCAAAAAACTATTGTCTTTAGTTTACTTATGAATCCTAAACTATGGCCTTTTCTACTCTATACAGGATTGAGATTTGCTTTTAAACAAAAATAAAAAAAGAAGTAAGAGCAATTTGTTGAATTGCACAAACTAGTATCTTGTCTTTAAACCAGATAACTTCAACTTAACTTTGACTGAATTTTGCGTAATTACTTTGTAGTCAGATGATCCTAAGGGAACAGCTAAATCATGATCGACAATTTTATCATCATTCTTTCCAGGATCTCTTTCAAAAACATGAAAGGGAACTTGGACTACTCCTCCACGTGGAGCATCTCTAAATTCTGAATAGAGTGTCATACCATCAGGAGGTTGGAAAACTTCATTTTTCTCAAGATTAATTGAACCTCTATTGGGTATTCTACCACTATAATTTGGTCTAAGACCAACCCTAAAGTAGAATTCTGATTCATTACCTAAAAGATCTCTGTCTTCTAAAACTTTTATAGAAATGAGTTCTATTCTTACCAAAAATGTATCTTCAAATTCTTTTGTATCCCTTTGCCCTCTAGCATAAGTGTTCTTGTAAACTTTTTTTACAACTCTTCTTCCCATCTAATCACCTTGAATTTAAGTGAGATATTATTATTATATATCTTTGCTAATGTCATACAAGTAGACAGAAGGGATTTGAATGTAAAATACTTATATTCCAAATGACAGATTTCTATTTTGAAATATCATTCATTTCTCAAGAACTCAACTAGACAGAATTTACCTCTTCTTGTTGATGGTATTCTCTCACCAACTTTGTAATTACTGTCAGGCATCAGAACTGTTAACATACCTTCCCAAATATATAGAACAAAATCACATAAATCACGTTTTCCTTCTACACATTTTTCTCCTGGTGCATATGTACAATAAGCTCTAGCTGGATATTCCACATAAGCAACTCTTCGGGAAATACTTGAAGTAATATCTGTAGGTAAGTAATTATTGATATCTTCTGATACTTTAGCTTGTAAGGCTTTGGTAACATACTGACCAATCATTGATGAAATTTCTTTGATATTTTGCTCTGAATCACGTATATTTATGAGAAGAAATTCAATTAAGAATAGAACATGAGTATCTGTGAATTCTTCTTTTGCTTTCTTCACATTTGAATCCTCAATATCACTAAAGAAAGTAGTAGTTATTTCTGCTAAAACTTTATGAAATAAAGGTAAAACCATTGTTGTTGGATATTCTTTCAATATTGGAGAAAAGATTGTCTCAAGATCAAGATCCAGACTCGCTTTTATCTCCTCTTCTTCAAGTGGACCGGTTGGTTGAACAGGTAAACTAGAAACTCCTTCTGGTATAAACTGAGGTTGAGCAGCAGTCATACTTGGTTCTCCAGAAACGGTTTGGGTTCGCATCACAGGAATTTGAGTGTCTACTTTTTGTATGATTATTTGAAGTTGTTGAGATTCGAATTGACTTGGAATCTGCTCCACTCTAGCATCTGAATCAAAAAGGAAATAGCCTAATGCTTTCATTATTCCTGAAACTATTACGAGGTAGGGATGATAGGTTGATTCTGAAGAAATAAATCTATTTGCTCCTAGTTGAATAACTGCATTATCTTCAGTTTTCTCAATACTGATATTTTTCCAACCTAAAGCTTCCATTAAAAGATCAAATTGTTCTTCTATGCCAAGATCTCTGTGAGGAGTAAAGAAATTGAAAACAGCATCAGCAATTGCTCCTATGATAATTTGTTCGGTATCCCTATTACTAACATCAAAAGAAGATATGATCTTCTCAAGGGAATTCATTAGAATTTTTGTTGCTTGTAGAGCTCGTAATTTGTCACTACCTTTGTTAGTCCATGTTGGTGAATAACCACTCATCGAAATCGCCCTATTTATTTTAAAAATATTCTATATTAAGATGGGAAAATGCTAATATAACCTTTATGATGGTTTCCATCGTAAAATGCTTTATCAAATGGTTTTAACGACTTTATTACTCTAAACTTACCAAAGTCAGATTTGATAAGGAATAGAAAATCCTTTTGTTTACGAAAATAGTTTAATTCAAAAAGCTTAAAACACCAACCTTTACGTAACTCTATAGAGAATCAATCGCGTGATTATATATGAGCAAAATGATTGATATGCCAAGATGTACAAGCTGCAATAAAGTTATTAGTCCTAGTGATGAAGGAGATACACGATTCTCATGCCCAAATTGCAATGATGTTTTAATAATAAGATGTCCAAAATGTAGGCTCTTTGGAAATGACTATATATGCCCAAAATGCAACTTTAAAGGTCCATAAATAGGTGAAAATAATGGGTGAAGTTTTATTAGTATATGAAATTAGACCAGAAACTCCTGAAGTAACTCCAAAAAGATTGGAAGAATTAGTTCGATCTAAGCTTCCTGAAAATGTGCAAATGCAAGATAATCCTGAGGAAAAACCATTGTTCTTTGGTTTAGTTGGTATAATAGGACAATTCATTATTCCTGAGGAAGATGGTGCACAAGACAACCTAGAAGATATTCTCAATTCAATTGAAGAAGTATCCTCAATTCAAATGACATTTGTTACTAGATTGTAGATGCTTCCTACCCTTGTAGTTCCTCTTTTTCATTTTCAACAGATTTTTGCATAATTACTTTTATTGCCAATCCTTTAGTCCAATCGTTCTTATCTAAATCTTCAATAGATAGACCATAGTCATATTTTTTCGCAATTTCATTGACTATCATGAACCCTAAGTGTTTACGAAGTGTTTCATCAAAAGGTGATTCCTCAACAACTCTCTGTATTTCATCGTTTAATTCAGGTTCAATTCCTTCTTTATCAAGAATCATTAACTCGAAGAATTCTTGTTCATTTTCACTAAATTCTCTACCAGTGATCTCTATGTTTATTTCTCTTTTCTCTGTTTTTAGTATCAAACTTTTTAGAACATAGTAAAACATATCATATAGGAATACGCCCCCTAAAATTTTAACTACACTTGGTAGGTTAATTTCTATGCTGAATTCCTTTTCAGTATGCTCTTCCTTTACTTTTTCTAGTAATCTTAGAATAGTCATTTTTAGTGGAACAAAATGAACTTCTACTCCACTTGAGATATCCAATACGTTTGAAAGTAATCGTATATCTTGTACAATTCCAGTACCTCGTTTTACAAGAATGTTCACTCTTTCTAAAATTGCATTTTCATCTGGAGGAATGCTGTCAGCTAATAATTCATAATAGCCTGAAATTCCAAACAGAATATTATAGATATCATGAGTTAGAACATTAAGATACATTTTAGATCTGTTTGAGTATTCTTCTGCAATGGATTGTAATTTAGTTGCCTCAGAAATATCAACTAGCGACATAACAACACAATATTCTCCAGTTAAATTGTTAATAGTTGGTGAGAATTGAACAAAAAAAGTTCTTGAATCCTTCTTCCCCATTTGAAATACCTCTATCTCAAGTTTCATGGTATCTTTTGCAATGTTTGTCATTACATCACGGGTTTTCTGAAGCATTTCCTTAGCTTCATCTGAGTCCAAATTTAAGAGATAATCTAGTTTCAAACCTAAAGATTCATCATGATCAAGACCAAAAGTTGTCTCTGCTTGTTTATTGAGATATATAATCTCAAATCTATTATTAATAAGCATTACAGGAAAAGAAGAAAATTCAGAGGTTTGAGTTATTTGTTGAATGTCATCTAGGAGTCGTTTTCTTTGAAGAGTTAAAAATAGCTGATTGACCATTATTCTAAGGAAATGGATATTAGATTCAGATAATCTTTCTGCTGAATCAGATATTACTACCATGAACCCTAGCATCAAATTTGTAGAACCAATTGGAAGTATAACTCCATGTTGTTCATTAAATTGTGAAAAGTTAACCTCTTCAATCTTATTTGGTGTATTATAATATGGGAGGTTAGAAATTACAAGCTGAGGAGACTTATAGTATTCTCTAACTTGGTCACTTAATCCCATATCTCGTACTAGAGAGACTTCATCAATATCTTTAGTGAAAACACCCAAACCCTCTATTTCTGTTTTTAATTTGATTTTAGGTAAAATTCGATCAAGTATTAGTTGTATTTCAGTAGTTTCAAGAGTAAGGTTTGACATCTCAACTATAAGATCTGTTTGATGTAATTTCTGATCAGAATTATACTGATTGTACCAAGATGAAAGTATTTCAGTTATTAACAAAGTTATTTCTTCAATTACAGTCAAATATCTCTCTGGATTGTGTTTTATAGTATTGGGATAAAGAAAAACACTTATTGCCCCAATAGTAATTTCCCCAAAATACATTGGGCAGATTATGAATTCACTGATATTTTGACTTTTAAGAAATAATTTGTAATCTTGATCATCCGCAATATTTTCTATTGAAAACCATCCTGTATCTGATTCTGCAAATACATTTGTATAAGGATTTTTTTCATCAAAAGCATCCATTTCAATTTCCAGATTTTCCTTTGAAATGCGTTCTTCCTCTATGTAAAGAGGATAAAGAAATTGATTTTCATGGTCATAGTAACTGACTAAAATTAAAACGGGATCTAATGCTTTTCTTATGACTCGACTTGCCTTCTGAATCATTGCAATTTTTGTTCTACTCTCAAGTAAATCTCCACTAGCTAATGCTTTGAGGAATTCCACAATTGATTCTATTGCAAGATTTTCATCCATTTTGATCCCGAATTTCTTAATCTGAAATAACTTGAACTAGAGTTAGTCTATTCCTAAGCTAATGATAAACGACTCATTTAAATCGGTTTTGTATCTCTGAAAGTAGATTATCACTTTTGTTACAAGTAATACGAACATCTTGAAATGAATTTATAAAACATCTTTTAATGGCCATTTCAGATAAGGTAATATTAATCAATACTAATCATAATAGATTATATTACAAGAGGAGATTAAAACGACTGGGCAAAATTCTGATATCATTGCTGAATTTGCGGATTCAATTTATGCATTCTTTTTGGGAGATAAGGATGGAATAATCCATAAGGAAAGCATTTTTGATGAAGAAAAATGCCCAATTGATATCTTGACAAATCTAGTAAAAGCTTTTTGTTCTTTTACTGAAGAAACTAGAATTTCAGATCGTGGAACAATAGAATTAACGAATTCAAAGATATCTTTTAGAAAAATACAAGATATAACTTATGTTCTTAATCATGGAATTCATGAAAGAACCAAAGCAGATTATGCAATAGATTTCATATCTAATGAGTTTGAAACTAGATCAAGATCTAAATTCCATAGTGCTGACCCTGAACAGGTTTTTTCAGGTGCTTCAGCAGTTTACAATCAGACAGTAGAAGAGCTTTTCAGACCAGTAATCAACAAAGAGAGTCCGAAATTTAGAAAATACAGAAATGATGTTCTTTTGGATTTGGAATTGGTGGATGTTCCTGTAAGTTTTGACGACTTAATGATAGTTTCAAAAACTCAAGAGAAACCAGAAAAGATAGAAAAACCTTCGATGAAGGATGAGAAACCAACTCCTGATGTAGAACAAACCCCAGAACAGATGCTTAGTGCTGTTACATTCAATATCTTGAACTCAATTCAAGGAATTGACCAATTAGTGTTTGTTGAACATGGAGAAGAAAAGGCAAAGATTTTCTTTCAAAATGGTGGTTTAGAACACGATTTTGTTGATAAAACTCAAAAAATATGTGAGAAATATCTTTCAAATATTCTTGAAATCATGGAAGATGATCAAACACAAAATGCAATAGACATAACTAACAAACATCAAATTATTTTTGTAAATTTAGATGAAAGGAATTTCATGTATGCAATTGCATCTAAGGAAGTAGATGCAGTAATGATGGATCCTGTGTTTGAGAGAATTGCTCGTAGAATTAAAAAAATGGTCTTAGATTACAAACAAAAGATAGAATAAAAGGGTACAGTAATAGGTTAACTAAGAGTAACTTTTTCTTCAAAGAGATAGCTTTTCCACTCTGTTTTGCATGAACAAACGAAGTCCTCACTTATATCCTCAAGATTTTGTGACAGTGTAAATTTCTTCAAGGCATCTATAATCTGTTTATCACAGTTCCCACAATTGTGAGCACCTCTTTGAGTACCTGCAGCAACTATGTCGCAAATTAATCTTAATTTTGGATAAGAAGATTTAATCTCTCTACATATGTGTAATAAAGACCATAACCATGGAGTTCGGTAGTGATTTTTCTCAAACAGAATTGAGAGATAAGTACCTCTATGTATACTTATTGCATTTATCGAAATAGTGTCAACTCCAACCTCATTGAGTTTTGAAACACTTTGTATAATGTCCTGTATTGAATTGTATTCTGAAACAAAGGGTGGTTTGAATAAGAGATACGCTTTGACTCTTGCCCCTGCTCCGGTTATTCTTGATTTAGCTTTCTCAAAATCTTCCCAGAAAAATCCCTTATTGATGGATTTCATCAAAATATCATTATTGGCACTTTCTAAACCAATGGCTACTTCAACTTTAGAGATATCAGTAGATTCAGCTATAGTGTCTAAAGCTTTCTTTGTAACATATTCTGGTCTAGATTCCAAAACAATTTCCAGTATTTCCTTAAATTGTGATGCTTCTTCTAGAATTCTCTTTTGTATGTCTTCTGGTATTTCTGAAGCATCAAGGAAGCTTCCACTAGTAAATAATTTTAATGAATAGATTTCTCCTTCTTTGATTGACTCATGAAGTTTCTCTTTGTAAGTTTTCAGCATGATATCATAATCAGATTCTTGAGGGTTATCATAAATATAGCCGCATATAGAACAACCACCACTTTTTGACAATGCCCAAGAACATCCTCGTGTTGGGAGTATGAAAACAATAGCTTTACCTGGTCCAGAGAGAAGTCGATGATCCTCAACCCAATGGACAACCTTTCTTGTATGAGACCTATCCTCTAGAGATTTCTCTCTTATTTCTCTGATTGTTTTAGAAAATTCCGAGTCGATTTTCATTTATTCACCTTAAGTTTCTTTTTTACTTCAGCTACTTTTCCTGATGTCATCTTGTTCATATCTAATCCTGATACTAATGCTCTTGCTGTTGCAATAACTTGATTTTCATGAACAACAAAAATCTCATCCTCAGGAAGAATTCGCTCATCGGCGTTCAAACATCCAGGAGCATAAACATTACTCCCAGAAACATAGTTTGCCCCAAATTGGAGTTTGTTTAGAGAAATATTAGAAATGTCTTCAACATATGCTGGGAAAATTGAAAGAAAACCTGTGGATGCATGCATTGTAGCGATATGTTGCCCATCTCTAAAGATTTGAGGGCTTCTGGGGTATTTACCTTTCAATTTTACTTTACTTGGGAAAAGGATTTGTCCTGTTCCTGGACCAAATTGGAAGTCTGAAATTGCTCGAAGTTTCTTAGTATTTGAATTTACTTTAGTAAATTGATTAGAGAGAAATTCTTCTTGAGTAGTTGCTAAAACATTAGATAATTCCTTTAGAGATTCGTGACTAGTTGTTGGAGCTTTATTTGATGTATCAATAACATTCAAGGTTGTATTTTTTCTTACTTTTTCAACAATGTCCTCATATCCATGCCCATGAAGATGATTTATGATTATACTGTCTTTATGATAGTGAGATAATACATCTAGAAGAAGATTCGATGTAATTTTTATTTCATTTTCAGACCAATTTCCAGCTACTGGAATGTCATAAAATCTAGCTGGATAAATATTTTCAAGTTCTCGTGGAACCACTGATAAGGGAGAAGTAACAATCAGCTCTGATAATAAAGAAAAAATACTCGATCCAGCTTTCTTCATCGCATTTCTAAACATTAAGTGTGTTCGTGATTGAGAATATGGTTTCTTAGCAGAACAAGGGAGTAGCAGTACTATTCTAGAATCCGAGTAAGGTCGAAATCTTTCCTTAATTCGTTCTCTGAATTCTGAAACTACAGGTCTGAAAAGGGATTCCTCCCCTACACATCTTACTTGAGCTGAGGAAACTAAAGGTGTTCTCTTTCTGAAAAGTTCACCATAAATTTTGTCCAAATGTCTGAGAGTTGCTGCGAAAGTTATATTCCTATGTACATCTTGTTCAACCATAGTTCTTAATGTACCATTATTAAGGGCAAAATCTACTCGAGCTACAGCATTTTTCAGAACTTGTTCATTGTGACCAAAGATGTTCTTTGGAGTTGAAGAGCAATGAGAGCAAAAACAAGGGGGATGATTGTCTATAGGGAAGACTCCATCTTCAGTAAGAAAGATTCCATTTTCTGAGATTTTATAAGCAAATGAGTTATCAAAAAAATCTATTCCTATATAAGAAAGAAATGAATAGAATGCTGGAGATACTGATCCTGGTAGATAAAGGCCTATGTCTGGAGATAATTTGTTTCTCAGTTTTGTCATTCTTTCAGCTAATTTTCGTTGATTAGTAAACAGTTTCTTTAAATCGTTGAGTATTATTAAAGAGCAATCTGATTCAAGAATCTTATCAATTTTATTGGACTCATAGTGATTTAAAGGTAAAACGAAAATCTGCTTCTCCAAATTTGGTAGAGATAGGAAATTTTCTAAATATTTTTCATAATCTTTCTTTGATATTTGTTCAGGAGCATATGAGGGATAGTAGGGTTGTAAAGATAGTTGATGTGATTCAAACAATGTTCTTTCTTTCTTTGAATCAGAAATATTCCAAACGAGTTTCAAGTCAACTAAATCTTTTGAGGAAAAATCAGGAATTAAGGGAAAATCAAAGTAAGCAGAATACCCATTGATTGATTCAGGCTTTTCAATTGAAATGAGACCTGGAGATAAAGGAAAATGAGTCCTAGTCTCCGCTAAAATGCGTCCAAATCCAAATTGTTGTAGTGGTTGGAAGAATCTCACTTTAATCCCAGATGTTTTCTATGCAAAAAAGAAAGACAAATAGATTAAAAAGAATCTGGTAAATCAGAAAATAATTCTTTTGTGGAGATAGACTAAAAAAGTGCTATTACAGCAGTATTTTGAACTGAATGATAGACTATATGCTTCAAGAGATAAATGAACAGCCATCATTTCTGAAAGAACTTGTAAATACTAGCAAAGAGAGGGTTTACGAAACATTGAACGAAATAAGAAAGAAGAATGAAATAAAAAGAATAGTGCTAACAGGTTGTGGAGATTCTTTATGTGCAGCTTTGACAACAGAATATGCATTTAACAAGAAGAATCTTTCAACAATGGCTTTTCCTCCAATGGAAATTTCAAGATATAAGTACAAGTTCTCTGATCTTTTAGATGATAAAACTCTATTAATTCCTATTTCTGTAAGCGGAAGAACTCCTAGAGTTGTTGAAAGTATTCGTGCTGCTAGAAGTAGAAATTGCTCTGTTCTAGCAATTACTAATAATCCTGATAGTCCAGTAGCTAGATTGTCAGATAACATTATTTATGCAAAATCATCAAAAATCGAATCGCTAGAGTCCACATCCTACGAAGGGGAAATTAGTAGCAAATATGTGGGATACGAACACGATGTTCCTCAGACTAAGAGTTATACAGCTGTTCAGATGGCTTTATTGCTTTTAGCTGAAAGCTTTGGAAAAGATCCTGATTACTCAGAATTAGAAACAATACCTGAAATAGTTAGAAAAACAATAGAAAATCCTCTAATTGAACAATTAGGAATCAAGCATTCTAATGCATCAAGACATATTTACTCTGCATCAGGACCAAATTATGGAAATGCTCTTTTTGGGGAATTCAAGATGTATGAGTTTTCACTAGTTGGGTTTAGTAAAGAGATAGAAGAATACTGTCATACAGCATATTTCATTACAGAAAAAGATACACCTGTAGTTTTCATAGCACCAAGAGAAATATCTTACCAAAGAGTTGCAGAGATAGCTCCAGTACTCAAGAATGTTATAGAAGCAGAACCTATAATTCTCTCAGAAGATCAACCTGATTTTGATAATTCAGAGTGGATTGAAGTACCATACTATGGCTCTGAAGAGAATTCAGTAATACCTTACGGAGTTATGGGTCCTCTCTTTGCTTATTGGGTGGCAAAAGAAAAAGGATTAAATGTTAATACTTTCAGGGGAGGAGCTGAGCAAGAGAAATATGTTGAGGGATCTTATTATACAATCAGACAGAGTAAAATTAAGAACGATTATTAAGAAAATTGGCGGGCTAGACCGGATTTGAACCGGCGACCCTCAGGTTAAAAGCCTGCTGCTCTGCCTAGCTGAGCTACTAGCCCATTACGTTTTCTTCTGTCGATATTCTTTTAATAAAACTTTCGTTTAACATCTATTTATTTCGGAAAATCATACAGTAGCTGTGATCATACCCATATCCGTAAATGCCATCACTGGTATCAGAGTTATCATTTTCCCATTTTATTATTGTTTCTCCTTCAAAATGCAAAACCTTAGAGATTTCTTTTGTTACGTCCCATGCAAGGGTTGTTATTTCTCCTTTATTTTTTAAATTTGAAATCTCAACAGCAATTATGGAATTAGGTTTCAATATTTGTTTCACTTGACTGTAAATTATCACATAATCTTTCAGATATTCCTCATAATTTCCTTGTGTTGTATAAGAGGTGAATGGATTTTCGATATCATCTTTAGGCATATATG
>MEHH01000063.1 GCA_001940755.1 Candidatus Heimdallarchaeota archaeon AB_125 | reverse complement strand
ACCTATACCTAAAGATCTACCAAGTAAGAAACTATTTTCGGCAGTAATAAGTGAAGCAGAACTCTCAGTTCTGTAGAAATGAGGAATGATATTGATTGCTTCTTCTAAAACGACGATATAGCGTAATCTATTCGTAAGCTCTTGAGCTGAAGCAAAACGATAGAACATCTTGAGAATCAAATTGCATATGAGAAAAATATCTGAAGGTCTTGCAGCTCTTCGTTGAAATTGACTTAGGTCAAGAATGATACTCTTTTCTTGATTCAAGAGATCAAAATCTAAGGTGGTTTCATTTACTCCTAAAACCTCAAAGTTGATTGGATTGAAGATAAAATTTATTCTGTTAAGAACTGCGTCTAGAGTGTGCTGGATAGAGGAAATATGACGGTTTTGTTTAGCTAGTGTAAGTAGGTGGTTAACAAAAGTTTCTAAGGAGCGCTCTTCGTCTTGGTGAGTCTTGAAGAGAGCTGTTTCAAAGAGATTCTTCATCGATGGACTGAATTCTTGGTTTGAGGTTGCCATCATCTCTTCAATGATGAGAAGAGTGCTCCGTACATCATCTTCATCTGCAGTATCAAAAAGGTTGATGCACAAAGGGTGAGGTTCTCCCATTGTATAGATCTCAACCCCAGGTTCATTTACGAAAGTTGCAGCATATTCTCCCTTAATGTCAAATATCAAACATGGGATATTGTATTGCAAGAGTTGGTCAATAATACTAGTTACTAATCTAGTTTTTCCTTGACCTATCATTCCATAAATTTCAGTATTGTAAAGGAGTTGAGAAGCTTCAATTGAAATTTCATCTACTGTAAATCCACTTCTACTCTCATGTCCTAAAAGAATGGATTGAGAATCCTCGTGAGAGGTTGTTATCACTCTTGAATGCAGAGGAAATATTCCTTGATAGTTTAAAGGAATGAAAATATATCTTGACATTGTTTCGGTTTCTACAAGTTGTTTCTTCCTTAAGGAGGATTTTTTAGAAAAACCTGTAGCATGTCTGAAATATTCTAGAGTTTGACTATTATCAGAAAAGGAATCAAACTGGAAAAGAAAAGTATCTGATCCTTTTTTCTTTCTTTTAGCAACAAGTGATATGTAAAAATTGTCAGTAAAAGTTTCTTTTGAGAGAGTGCTGTATATTAAGTCCATTAGAGATATTTCTTCAAGATGTATAGCAAGAGAGGATTTGAATTTCATTTTATTCAAAACCTCAAGAAGTAGCTTTGTTTGCTCAGCTGTTAAGATTTCACTGGCTCTAGAATAGTAGGTGTCTAGGTAGTTTGCTAAATACAGCATTTTACGTTGAATAGCACTAGTAAGTTTTTTTCTGGAAAAACCTTTCATTGTAATAGTGAAATAAATCCCTACTGTTGCTTTATATTTCATTACTGTCATCTGAATAGTTTTGCTACTTGCAGCAATAAATGGAAAGAATTCTGCATGAAAAAGAGAAGAATGATGAGGTTGTCTTAACACTTCAGTATCTGTATTAGAAACAAACAGAACACTTGTAACTTTATAATAAAAAGGAAAAAACAATTTTCTTTGACAAAAAGTGTTCTTACTTCTTGACATTATATATGGAGAAAAGAACCAACCCAAAATGAAACTTCCTGAGATTGTGATAATAATCAATCCTATCTTTGAGAATATTCTTTGAAGTGGATCACTGATTTTTTGTCCTAAACTTGTGAAAAAAGCTACTAAATCAAATGAGAATGAAGGAAATGCTCTATATATAACTTCTGGGAAAAGAAAGATAAAAGTAACCACCCCCACTGATAGAACAAAAAAATATGGTAATATGGTGAGAAAGATAGAACTTCTTGCATAATTAGGAG
Organism: Candidatus Heimdallarchaeota archaeon AB_125; assembly: GCA_001940755.1. Taxonomy (GTDB): domain Archaea; phylum Asgardarchaeota; class Heimdallarchaeia; order Heimdallarchaeales; family Heimdallarchaeaceae; genus UBA460. Next base: position 9,243 of record MEHH01000063.1, on the reverse strand, counting down.
GTTTATGAGATGATAGTGAAGAGGATTCCCTTTTCTTCATTTTAAAATTCTTGGAATCCTTCATCTCATCACTTTCGATTGACTCTTGTTCGACTTATAGATTCAATCAAAAGAGAATATAAAAACACATCAAGATAAAAGAAGAGGTATCCAACTATTTTGGAACACTTTTCTTTCTTCTTCAGTCATAAAAATACAATTGAGTTTATCATTAAAATTTCTTCTATACTTAAGAATAGATAAGAGATAGAAATAAACAGAAGCAAGTTGACTTCTAAAGGAAGGAAGTGGAAGAGGAAGAAACTACTGTTGAAGAATTGGTAAAGAGAAGTTCTAGTTATTATATTATTGAAGTAAGCGAAGAGCAGTAGTAACAAGAACAACAGCATTTGGCAGAGTATCATATTGACGAGTAACAATATCTACGAATTTTTCGAAACCGAGATCTGCAGCAAAACCACCTTCAGTTATAGTGTAATCAGCAAGCTTGAGGGCGAGTTTTGTGGCGACAACTGAAGAGTTGCCGTGCGCTATATTAGCTCCTTTTTCATAAATACTTGTTAATCATAACTCCTAAAACTAGTGGGTTCTTCTTGTGTAGTTTGTTTGTGTGATAAAGTAACAAGTGAAAATTTTAACCATTCAACAGTATAGTCTATTATTTCATCAGTAAAATCTAATGGATAATCTAGTGGAACTATTCCCAAGTACAGCTTCGAATAATCCTTGTTATAATCTGTAGGATGTCTGAAATGTTCATTCCAAAGCAAGTAAATCTTGTCGTCTACAATTTCAAATTGATGGGCTTTTCGGTATGTAGTTGAGCTGTTATAGACTATTTCTGTTAGAACAACATCTTCATTGGAAATAATACCATAATATGTTTTCGTATTGCCATCTTTAAAAGATTCAAAGAAGAGTGAAATACTTCCGTTATTCCATTGATGAAAACAATTTTCATTTATATGAATCTCTTCTGGGTAAGTAAAAAGAATCTCACTTAAAACTTCATCGTTGGAATAGGTTGCACGATATAGAGTAGTCTGATTAGAGTTAGAGGGATGGTTTACGCCATAGTAACTATATCCACTAAAATTAATTTCTATCTTGTTTTCAGCTTTATGAAAACCTATAGGTGATAGATCTTGATTTGGGTACGTAATAGAATAATTGTTCCAGATATTCAAACCATTTTTAATTGCTAGATTCAAAGTGACTAAATCTAATGAACTATTATAGAAATTCCAGCATATAACAGGATTATCATCATAGATTGTAAAATATCCTTTACCAAGAAAGCTCAATTCTCCCTCAAAAGTAATATTTTCCATTTGCCAATTATTGTTTTCTATTGTAACAATATTGAAACTATAATTGTCAAATCCAAGAACAAAACCCTGAGCATCACTAAAGCAGCTGTAAAGATTGCCTTGAGAATCAGCATCGGTTCCAATGAATGTCTTTAAAATTACTGAACTAGTGTCATTGTTGAAAGAGGGAAATGTTTCCCAACTCATCAAATCTTTGCTTCTTTGACCAACGGTACCTGGTCTAAAAAAACCGTCTTCACCATTGACAAAGAAGTAATAATAGTCATCTACTGACTTAATTCCTCTGATACTGGAAAAAAAACTGATTTGTTTGTACTCAGGATTCTGAAGAAAATAATTCTTAGTTTTGTATCCCAATAGATTATTCAACACTTGCGTCCAACCGATATAATATCCCTCATGCACATCATAATATACATAAGGCAGATGAATCGTTCCTCCTGGTTCAAAGAAAAAAGAGCCCTCGATTCCATTATTGATTTCCATAAGAAAGATAGAATTTTCTTTTTGATATATCTTTAAAATGGTGAAAGTAACAGGAATAGATATTGAAAGTAGGAGAATTGATCCTAGTAGAAAGAGAAAAAACCTTCTATTGATTCCTTTAATCATACTATTCACATTTTAGTTTTATTAACTAATATACTTGAGCTTTAATATCTTTTTCCAACAGAATTAAATTTTTTAGGAGATGGTTCAACATCCACTTATAGGCAAAATGCTTTTATAATGTTATAACTTTAATTTAATGATTCACTAAAAAAAGAAGTGAAATTATGAGGTTGAGAATAAATAATAAAATACTTGGATTGTTTTTAATTTTTTGTACACTATCAATCCAATTACTGTATATTGATCTGCCTTCAGGTTTTAATGATAATCTTTTGCTATCCATACTTGGAGAGGGAGATGATGGTATAGATGAAGATTTGATTGAATGGTTAAGAATTCCTGAAGTAAAGAGCAATTCTAATCTTGAAGAAGCTCTAACTTCTCCTTCACCTTTAGATTGTTTAGCGATTTTTGATTCAGGTCTAGATCAAAAAACATGGACTCATCTACAAACTAGATTTGGAATAAATTTCAGATTGTTTAAACATGCAGGTTCAACATATACCGAGATATTTTATGGAGAAGATCTTGATATTGGTGGACATCATGGTTCTATGATGTGTAGTCTTATAGCTAGTTTGCTTGAAGACTATATATCTCAAATTTTAGTTTTTCAGGTATTAGATGAAGACAGACACCCAAATAATGAACACATCTATGATGCTCTGGAACATATTGAAACACTATGGTCTCAAGGTTTCAAAGTGAAAGTAGTAAATATGTCAATCAAAACAACAAGTGATGATTCAGATGTAGAGTCAAAATTACAGGAATTATCTTCCTTCCCTTACCGAATAACCTTCTTTGCGGGTTCAGGTAATACAAGAATTGATGATGATGAACATAGACAGGTGTTCCCTGCAGATTATCACCCTGTTCTTGGAGTAGGAGGAATAATATTCAAGGATTCATCATTCGAAGGTTTTAGAATGAGGAGAGCTAACAATGCATTTTATGCAAGTATGTTTTGGACAAGAAGTACTGCTAGAGCTTCAACACCTGTGGTAGTAGCTCCTGGTGAAGAAGTTGAAGTCGCTTGTGATAATGATGGAGATGGAGTTTTAGATGCGTTTTTAGTTTCCGGAACCAGTGCATCATGTGCAATCATGTCTGCAGCTGCTTATATGATATTTAAAATTCAAAAATACAGATATCCTGGAAGTTATGTTTCGAGTAGCAGAATATATGAAATCATCTGTTTCAATTCAGAAGGAGATAATGTAGATTCTACAAGAAAACCAGCAGTAGGCAATTCAATTATCTATGAACCAACAATTGGATGGGGAGGTGTAGACTTTTATGACTATTTGCTGTATGCATATGAGATGTTTACTCCACCTCCACCTCCCCCACCTGGAGGTGGGGGAGGAGGTGGAGGAGGACCACGTCCAAGATGATAAAAAAAGACTTATCACATCTCATTTTCCTTTTTCTTTTATACAATAAATTACCCAATCTTATAACTACATGAGTAGTTAATGGATAACATAGGTAGCTGGATAAATGTCAAATCTATAATAATGTCAAGATGTGCTCAAAGTGGTGATAATGTATTCTATATCTATCAAGATATGTATGGTGCGCCTTTATATATCTTAATGATTTCTATTGATTAAACTTACGAAGGATTCAAGATGAAGATAAAGGAAGTAATAGCTAGATTAGTGCTGGTTTTGAGCTCGATATGGGTGTATGGACCAATAATAGTTGGTATTATTATACCAATGATATACATGATACCTTTAGCTTACACATCTTGGGCACTTTTCCTTTCTTTGGGAGGAGATTGGGCAGAATTGCATTTTGGTATTGGTCTTACAGGAGATAATCTTCCTCTTGGAATAGTAGTGTTAATTCTTGCGATTATTATCTTTTTTGCTGGGGTGACTTTATTTATTTGGGGGATCATTCAAATAGTACTTGCCAGAAAAAAAGATATTTTTATTATTCAAACAGGTCCCTACAAATACATTCGCCATCCACAACACCTAGGAATCATTCTTAGTTCAATTCCTTTTGTTTTCTTGCTAAAATCCGTTCTTCGTTCTACTATTCATCTGGGATTCCGCTATGGTGAACTGCTCTCTTGGATTTTATTCTGCTTTATTCTTATTATTTGGTCAGATATTGAAGAAAGAAAAATGCAAAAGAAATATCCCAAAGAGTTTGCAATTTATCGAAGTACCACTGGATTCTTTTTCCCAAAAATACGCAACAAAGAAGCTCAGGAAATAAAAGAAAGAAAGCGATATTATCATCTCATACGTTATCTGGTTTTCTTCAGCATCTATTGTAGTATTGCTCTAATTATGTATTTTGTTTTATCAGCTTCTGGGACGACTCCTCGTTTACAAATATGACTGATTTCTTAAATGCCAATATTACAAAAAAACAGCTCTTTTTCGGTTTGGTCTTAAAAGGGTAAGTTATTACTAAAGTTCTACCAATTTACCGGGTTCTATAATTCTTACCTAAAGTTTAAATTGTTTTATTCAGTAAGGAAATTTATGGTAGCTAATTGGCCATTAATTTTAGGAATTTCCGCTTCATTTTTAGCTGTAGGTAATTTACTTTATACTTATTTTAGAACCAGAGTAAAAGGACCTAAATTTGTTTTGGTTGACACAAAAATTACTATATATAGAAAGTTAAAAGAAGAAATGCACGATATGTTAAAAGATCAACTTGTTATTAGTAACAATTATATTTGAGATATCTGTATCTCATTCATGGATAAGAAAACAATATATTCTACAGTAAGAATCGATGAAGAGATTCTCAAAATTATTGATGAACTTCTTGAAGATCAGAAAGTAATGTATCGATCTCGATCTGAGTTTGTTCATGGTGCAGTTAGAGAAAAAATTGAATCATACTTCGTCCTCTTTCCTGATCTTAAGTCTGACGTTGAAACCAGTCTTAAAAAGAAATAGTTCTTCTATCCTTTCTTTAGTGAATTCCTCTCCCGTTTTTTCATCAATTGCCACGATTGTAATGTCTTTTTTTTTCATCTTAGATCATTAAGCTATGATTTTTTTGAGTTGGAATCTTTCTCTCTCATATTGTTGTACTTCTCTCGAAGTTAACCTATTAATACACCACAATTTTGAAGAAGTAAGAGTATTACAGTTGTTTTTAAATTATTAACACCATGAAGAAATGGTTAAATTGAACAAAATCAAGAATCGTCTTTCACAAATTCTGGAGTTCATCAAAAAGCGATGGAAACTTCTCACAACATTAATTATAATTGCAGGGACATTTGTAGCAATTATTATTATTCTAAGCTTTTATGGATATCTAGAAACAAATCAACTTCTGACTGACTTCTTCTCTGGTTTGTTGATAGTTCTACTTGGATGGGTTTTTGCTTGGATTATCGTTCATAGATATCAAAGACAAAATCTGGAAACTCTGAACAGAAGTAAGCTTATTGAAGAGATATCATTTTTCAAGACATCTTTACAAAAAACTACAGTTTCTTGGTTACGAACTAAGCTTGACGAAAACAACGCAGATTTGTTGTACGTATCTGGATCCAACTTACTTGACATTTCAACCAAAGAGGAGATTCTAAAAGCTAAAATTCTAAATCAGTATCCTGATTACTTATCCAAAGAGTTTACATATAAAGATGAAAATAATATATCGCAAAGATTTACACTAAAAGATGTATCCATGAGTTTGAAGGGATATATTAATATGATAGTAAATAGTTTGGACAAAAAAGATTATTCAGAAGAAACAAATAATGATATCTGGGAAGAAAACAAGAAGATTTCGATGTATCTCTCATATGTTCTGATAGATATAATCAAAGAACCAGTGTATAAATCTATGAAAAAGAATATTTCATCTCAAAAATAAATTTTAGAAAGGGAGAATAGAGACTAAACGGTTGTTTGAGTGAAAAAATTGAATAATTAAATCTATAACGATTTAGTAACTCTCTTTATCCCCATCTTCAAACGTTTTAGAGGGTTCTTAATATCTAATTCCCATACTTTATTAACTTCCTTTTCGCCCTTAAACGAGAGCTTATAATCCTTCTGAACACCTTTATGATTGTAATAATATCCTGAATAGGTAATTTTACCTTTCTTCCAATTCTTGTATTTAGGATCAATATAGAATGTGCTATGACCACCATTTCTTTCATCAGATTTTAGATAAAATGAGTCAGATTTACTTTCTGGTTTAATGGAGGATTTAGTATCTAAATCTATTTGTAGCTTAACTGAAGTTATTTTGAGAATTCCCATTCGGTCACCAATGTTAAATAGTTCAAAATCAAACCTACAATCATATCTAACAGGTGTCTCTCCCTCTAATGCTGTATCGTGAAAATGACCATAGATTTTGTTAAAATAGGTAGGTTTGTTTAATTTTATTCTTACATCTACAAAAACAAATTCAGGTCCTTTCACTCTTGTTCTAACCAAAATAATAATAAAATTGATAAGAAAATAGACTCCGCCAGTCAGAAGTGTCCAAAATGCGATTAATTGTTCAGTTGTCCAAGCCACAAAAAAACTTGATTTAATGGTTAAAGAGTTTTTTGGTCTATTTTTGATAGATTAAAAATGGAGACAAAAACAATCAGCAATAACTGATTTTATGAAGTAAATTTAAATAGAATATTTGGTTTTTGTCTCTATGGTAGATTGGAGTGTTTTTGGAACAGATTTATTAGCAGCAGTACTATCTAGTGTTATTACTTTAATAGTTGGTTGGGGAATTGCATGGAAACTTATACATAGTTATCAGAGGAGAAATACCGAAAGGCAAAATGCTATTAGCATAATAGATGGAATTTCTTCATTCAAATCAGCTTTACGTAAAACTACAGATTCTTGGTTAACTTGTAGATTAGATGAATCAGATACATACATGTGGTATACAGCAAGAGCAGAATTACTTGATATTGGAGTTCAACGAGAGACTCTATATTTAAGAATCCTCAACCAATACCCAGAATATTTTACTAAGGAATTTGAAACTCTAAGCGTAGAAGGGAAAACTCGCAGATTTAATTTTAATACAATAGTTGAAACCTTCAGGAAGTATAGAAATTTGATGTCAGATAGTTTATTAAGCAATGATTTCAGTGATTCTTATGCAGACAAAATTATAGAAAATGAGAGAGAAATAGCACATTATCTATCCGTTGTGATGTATGAATTAATAAGAGAACCATTAGCTATAGATTTATTGAAGAAGATAGACGATTTAGAAAAAAAATAGTTTTGTTTAACGATTCTAACGAAATTGTTACAGCTGCAATAGTTGCAGTTTTTCTCAAAAAATGATAAAACAGCTGTTTGAGAGAAAAAACCATTTCCATACTTCAACTCTAACAAAAGAAAACACTGAGATGAGTTCTATATCATTCAGCTTTTTTCACCTTAGAAAGCGTTTTTGATGTATTTCTGTTGAGTTGATTCAGCTCTATTTTCAGTAATTTTTTATTTGTTATAAGATAGAATTTCAAATGCCATTACCACTACATTGATAGCTACTGAAATAACTAGTGCAGTAATAGCTATACCAATTTCTTTTTTGTACCTTTTTTTCTCTTCTTTTCTCTCTTTGGATAAGTTGAATGCTTCTAACCTGTTGTGCATATAATTAATATCATTCCTTATACTATCGATTACAATATGTAAATCTTTAATATAAAATCCAAATGATTGGAGATTTTCAGATTCAACTATTGCAGTTAAATTTAATTTATATAATTAAAATCTTAATTTATCTAATCAATGACATACTAATTACTTAGTAAGAAATACCAAAAAATTTCTTTGCATTCTCTAATACTATTTCTGCTACTTCTTGTTGTTCCATTTCAGTTACATAAGCAATTGTTGCTACAGAATATTTCACATTAGCAGGGGTGTTGTAAGCTCCCATCCTATAGGGATGTTGCATGCATGCATCTGTTTCAGTTAGAAGTCTATCAAGTGGTACTCCTTTTATGTTTCTTCTCCATCTATTAAATCCATAGGCTGATGATGGAACTGATATGTAAAAGCCCTTTTTAGCTAGTTTAGGTCCCCATTCTGCAGGTCCTGAGAAACAGTGCCACATGACTCTTTCAGGAGAAATTTGTTCTTCCTCTAAGATTCCTACAACAGTTTTGTTAATGAAATCTCTTTGATTATATTCATGATCTGGATTCTTTTGATCAATATCCCTTTGAGTAGCATTCCTAACATGCAAAACATATGGCTTATCTAGATGTTTGGTTTCATTGATTAATTTCTGGAAATGCTCAATTTGCTGTTTTCTAACTTTAAGCGATTTGCCATGATGAAAATCCAATCCAACTTCACCAATTCCAACATATGTTTCTTTCTTATTCTCTGCAATTTCTAAAAATCTTTCATACTCCCCCATTACCTCATCTAGTGGATATCTTTCTGAAGGTTTTATGCAACCTAGGGTTAGATACATGTTATCATGAGATTGAACAAATGGTAGCATGTATTCATAATCGTAATCACTACTTGAAGATATGATAAATTGGCCATTATGTTTCTTAAAGAAGAATTCATATTGGCTCTCATAACTATGTGTTGGCTTCCTATATGGCTCTTTATCTGGAAAATGAGCATGACAATCTACCAGAGGTAAATCATTCTCTGGTTGAATAGGAATATCCTCATTTCTTTTTCTGTTCATGGGTGGAGAATTTTAGAGACATCTATAAGTTTGATGGTTATAACTTGTTGAAATGCACAAATTGCTAATATTTTACAGCGCTTTCAATGAGAGAAACTGTCTTATTCCCACAATCAATTTCAGCTTTACACCCTAAAGTCATGATGAATTGAGGATCTGTATGACCAAAATCCATGTTAGTAATAATTGGTAAATCTGAAAATCCAAACTCTTTTTTCAACACTTTTAGTATTTGCAGATCCAATTCCTTTTTCTCAACAGTATTATAGTCTCGAGCACGTCCGAATAATATTCCCTGAACGTTATCCATTATTCCTTGAACACAATAGTTTCTTAACATATATTTTACATTGTCAGGAGAAGGTTTTTCATCTGATGTTTCAAAAAACAAGATCTTTCCATTCCAAAATTCTTTATCTGGCCAATACTCTGTTCCTTTCATAAACTCTAAAACTTCAATGCATCCACCAAAGAGTTCTCCTTGAATTTTTGATGAACCTTGCAGCCAATTCCATTGAACATTTTCGGTTTGTTTATCACCTATTTTTCCAGTATTCTCTTTGTTTCCCCAATCTGGATAACCATCTACATATTCATTGTAAGGTTGATATTCATG
>MEHH01000062.1 GCA_001940755.1 Candidatus Heimdallarchaeota archaeon AB_125 | reverse complement strand
GATCCAAAGAAATTGGGTAATACTGTTACCGTTAATCTTGTAGAAAATGAAAATGTGACAAGTGAGCTATTCCCAATCAATCCTAAATCATCAGAAATCCTTGGTCTGAAGAGTTATCCTTCTGTTATTGATGTTCCTAAGGAAATCGATTTAGCAATAATCCTTGTTCCTTCAAAAGCTGTTCCTATAGTTGTCGACCAATGTATTGAGAAAAAGGTCAAGAGGATAGTTATCGTTTCCGCAGGCTTCGGAGAAATCAATGAAGAAGGGAAAATGATCCAAGAAGAAATGGCAAGAAAAGCAACTGCTGAAGGTATCAGGATAATAGGTCCAAATTGCGTGGGAATCATGAATGTTGACATTGGTATGAATGCTTCATTTGTTATTACTCCTCCTCATGGAAACGTAAGTATGGTCACACAATCAGGAAGTTTTGGCGCTGCATGTCTTTATGAAATGGAATGGCAAGGTTTAGGATTCTCTAAGTTTGCCAACCTTGGAAATATGATTGATGTTAATCTAACTGATCTACTTGAATTCTTCAAAGAAGATGAAGCTACTCAAGTAGTATGCATCTATTTAGAAAATGTTGTCGATGGAAGAAGATTCTATGAGACTCTCAAGGAAGTAACTCAGATCAAACCAACTATAGTTTTGAAAGGTGGTCGCACATCTGCCGGAGCAAAAGCTGCTTCTAGCCATACAGGTTCAATAGCTACCGATTATAGTTCTCTTCAAGCAGCTGTCAAACAAGCAGGAGCTACTCTTTGTGAAAGTATGAGTGATTATGTTACTGCTATCAAAGCTTTTTCCTATTCTCCCTTACCAGAAGGAAATCGTATTGGATTATTTACAAATAGTGGAGGAAGTGCTGTTCTATTCAGTGATAATTTAGATGAGTTTGGTCTAGAGCTAGCTGAATTCAGCGAGGAGTTCAAAGAGAAAATAGATCCGTATGTTATACCTTTGGTAAAGAAAGTTAATCCATTAGACATGATAGCTGGAGCAAGAGGAGAAGAATTCTATCAAGTTGCTAAGGCTATGTTTGAGGATCCGAATATAGATATAATTGTTCCTTGTGCAGTCATTCCTACATTTTTAGAAATGCAACCTGATGAACATTACAAAGGAGCAATTCGTGCTTGGAATGAAACTGGTAGGAAGAAACCTATCTTACCCATAGTCATGAGTGGAAAATTAATGAATCAAGTTAAGAAAGTTGCAGCTGAAGAAAATGCTCCAATCTTTATGTCTCCAAAAGAAGCAGCTTTCGCAGCAAAAGTATTAATTGATAGGAAGAAAAAATTTCAGAAGTAGGATTCAAGAATAAGTGTTTTTATTTTTTCTGCATCCTCAGTGTATTTAGGATTGATCTCCTTTCTTTTTTGCATAAAAGTTTCTAAATCCTTTTCCTCTTTGATATACCCTCTTTCAATGAGTTTCAGTGTAGATAGCAAAAGAGTAATGCTGACTCTATCCTTTAAGCACTTGTGAATCAAGGGGATAGACTTCTCGAATACTCTGTTATCTCGAATTTTGTCGGGAGTAACCATCATACTACAATTAAGGTAATATTATTTAAACATGTGTAGGACTGCTTTAATACCTATTCTAATGCAAAATTGAGAAAACTTACAAGTCAAAAATAGAATACTAAGGTAAGCTTTTCTCTTCCTTTCCTCTTCGTTTATCTAGTATTCGGAAGCCTAGGATGTAGAATACTGCAAAAGTGCATGCAAAGATTACAGATATTATTCCCCAAACAAAATTTGGCCAATCACCATAAGCTCGTTCGATTGCAAGGAAAGCAAAAGTAAATGCAACAACAACAATCGCTGTCCCTAGAGTTGCAAATGAAGAGAGGATGACAACGTCTCTTTTAGCTTCTTTCTTACTCAGTTCCATCAACCTCTAGTTCTGGTTCTGGTGAAACTGTTTCTCCAAATTTAAGTTGATCACCTAAAGGTTTAGAAATTAATTTAGGTTTTCGTAATTTGAGAATAGTTCTCACACCAACAAATGCTATTCCTACATCAAATAGAACTGCTACAATCCAGAAAACAATATTATTAGTAAAAGCTGCAAGTATCATAATTGAGATAACCAATGCTAAAAGAAGGAAACTTAGTACTGGAACAAGAAGGGGGTGATGTTGTGGTTTTATCCTAATCATAATAATCATCTAGTATGTTTTCTTGGATTTAAGTGTAGGTGTTTTTTCTAATTCTTGTATTTCTATCTTTTCCTTATGCATTATTAAAACTATCAATTTTGCACTTATATATGTCAGAATTATCAGGAAGAACCATCCGAAAAGAATCCAGAGGGAGTATTTACCCAATTCGTTCCATTTATCCATGAAACTTATCAAAGTAACAAAGGTGAGTATAGTTCCTAAAAGAAGCACTGTGCTGATTAAGAAAATCTTCCCCACTAATGATTGTTTCCTAAATTTGATCTTATCAGACCAAATTCTTTCTTTTAGTTTTCTAAGGGAACTCATTGAGATAATATATTCATCACTCAGATAATTATAAGGTTTTGTGGGATTGAATGTTTAAAGAATTCTTCTTGATTATTAAATAAAGGAAAAAAAAGGCAGAACTAAGGTTCAGCCTTGTAACTTTTCTAGAAGCTTGAGTAAGATCATCTGTTTTTCTAAAGGTAAAGAATCTTTGGAATGTGCTCTAATGGATAGAGCTTCCAATGCCCTAAATATCCAGTCCAATTCTGAACGTACTAGACTATAAGCTTCCATGGCATTAAGTCCAGGAAGTTGACTAGCTATGTCTTGGAAATAGCCAGAGGAGAGTCCTCCATAAACTATTCCGTCATCTAAATTGGCTACAATCAGATTATGCGAAGGCATCAATCCGCTGTAGTCATTTGTCCCCTGTATATCATATCCTTTTTCGTGTTTGTTGGACCAAAGCTTAACTTTGAGAAGTTTGGTTGGTGATAGAAAACGTAGCGACTGTACCATTGATTCAACGACATTCCTGTTGCCACTAACGACTACGGGAATACCAATGACTAATCCATAAAGAATTTTATCTAATCCTTCTGGTAAAAGTCGGCCAATTACTTCAAATGAAAGGAAATCTACTTTTCCTTCTAATACGCTATCTTTTGCGACGTTCTTCAGTTTAATTAAGGAGTCATAATCAGTTAAATCGGTTTTTTCGAAAATCGTTATCATATTACGTTGGATATTGGAAAGGTATTCAGCTAAACAAGACTTGATTCTTTCACCTATTTCTTTTTCAAATCGCAAAGCTTCATAGACATGGAATTTGTGTTCGTTTTGAACATACTTAAACTCAGCTAGTAGAAGGGGTAAGATGTTGCCATTGAATGGTGATTCAATATCAACTAAAAGAGAAGTTACAAGATCGTTCTCGTAGTAAAAATAGAGTATTTTACCCTCATATTCTATTTCTCGAGGGAAAGAACAGACGACTTCTGAAGATAGAGCGATAATAGCGCTGATGAGTCCTGTAACTAGTGCGTTATCATGGACCACAGTATCTGGAAGGGAATCATATTGAAACACTAATTCCCCATTTTTTGATGTGATTAAGATCTTCACTTCTGTCACTCTACTTACCAATAATGCATGCAATCACTAACACTCCATGTAAATAACTACACGCTGTCTGCCTTATATTTTTGAATAATACGTAGATGTTAACCCCTAATCATCTACAAGTAGACAGTAGTTGAGTTTTTTTTTAAATAGTTTGGAGTAGGTAATCTAAAGAAAAGAGAAGAAAAGAACTGAAATCACGACAGAAATCTTGAAACATAAAAATGTGGTGTTTTACCACCACCACCAGAAAACACCAAAAAATATTCCGAAGAAAACTGCAGGCAAAACTAAGAAGAAGACTATTAGTAATACTTTCACAGCTGGAGACATCCCACGCCGTTTCTGTGGAGGATAACCATATTGTTGCCCGGGTACTGCATCATAACTTCCTGACCTACTTGAACTCTGTTGTCCTTGCTGCTGTTGATAAGGTTGATAAGGTTGGTAAGGACCAGATTGAGATTGTGCTGGTTGATAGGGTTGGTTAGCAGGAGGACCTTCAGCTGTACTTATTTGTTGGCCACAGTTCTCGCAAAATCGATTCGAGGAAACATTTTTTGCTCCACAATACTGACAGAACATTGAACTCATGTTAGTTTCATGATACTAAAGTAAAATCAAATATATAAAATAATCCTTATTACTATCTGGACTTAGACAGTCTTTTCATTCAAAACTATATTCTTTTAAAAGAATGAAATTTCTTTCTTTTGGAGCAAGGACATTCAGATGAATTGGTTCATAATCACTAGTACTCAATGCAATCTCAGGTGTCGTTATTGTATGAATGAACCTCACCCAGATTTGCCTTTGAGACCAGCATGGGATACTCAGAATCTAATTAATTTCCTATCTACTGATCCATCACCCACAATTTGCTTTTATGGAGGAGAACCTCTTTTAGAAATGGACATAATCATAGAGATTATGGACAATATTAATGCAACTCATTACACTCTCCAAACAAATGGTCTGCTCCTAAATAAACTTCCAACTGAGTACTTAACTCGTTTTTCAACCATCCTAGTTTCTATCGATGGAGACAAAGAAACAACAGATATCAACAGAGGAAAAGGAACTTTTGATAGATTATTATCCAATATCAAAGATATTCGTTCAAGAGGTTTTAATGGTGACTTAATTGCTAGAATGGCAATTTCGGAAACATCTGATATCTTCAAAGATGTAACCTATCTGATCGAGACTGAAGAGCTATCTTTTAATCATGTACATTGGCAGTTGGATGTTCAATGGGATGAAGGAATCGAAACACGATGGGAAGATTTTCCTGATTGGATGAAAAGCTATAATGATGGAATATCCGAACTGATTTTTTATTGGCTAGAAAATCTAGAAAAAGGAGAGATCAAAGGATTAGTACCATTCTTAGGGATTTTCAGACACATCATTAATGATAGATCAACTGACTTACCTTGCGAAGCTGGATTAAGGAGTTTTGCAATTAGAACAGATGGAGAAATTACTTTTTGTCCTCTTCCCCCTGAATATGACCTCTCAATTGTTGGAAATATAGAGACAAATACAGCAAATGAGCTAGAGAATGCCATAGGAGTAGGTAAAACCTGTCTAGAATGCGAGGTTTACGATCTTTGCGGTGGAAGATGCCTTTTTGCAGAAAAAACAAAGCTGTGGGGAGATTCTGGCTTTGATTTAGTTTGTGAGACTGTTAAACATCTAATTGGCAAACTTCAAAGTATCAGAGAGACTGTTGAGGAGTTAATTGATAAAGGAATTTTGAACAGAGATGATTTTGAATATCCAGAATATAACAATACAACAGAGATAATTCCTTAGTTAAATAATCCAGAGAGTGTCAATAATTGTAACATCTTCTTCAATAAATCGTCTAGGTGAAATTGACACTATAAATAGGGAATAGTATTGTCGATTTTCTTGTTCGGCAGTTATCTTTTAATGAATAAACTTATTATATTTTGAAACAATCTTAATACAATGTACACTTGTGATATCTGTGGATCTGCTATAGATAACTTTGAGGGAATTTTGAAATGTCAATCATGTGGATTGGTTTACGATGCAATCAGTAATAGAATCGCTCTTAAATTTGGAATGCCTCCTTCCACTTTAATAGATAAATACTATTATGTGAAGGATGATAAATATCATATCACTAATATGAAAGAGAGTGAAGAGGATTTTAAGAGAAGAAAATTAATCTATTTTGCTAGAAGAAATCTTAGGCTGCCAGATGAAGTATTTGATGAAGCTTTTGTAATCTATCATCAATATTTAAACAAACTTCAAGCTCAAGATTCAGACTTGATTCCTATAGCAGTCATTTCAATACATGAAGCTATAAAAAACACACAGCAAGTAAGTTATATTACAGCAAAGGAAATCATTCAATCTTATGAAGATCAAGGAGAGGAATTTTCAGCAACACAATTTCATGAGATTTTGAAAGAATTAAATGTGAATATCCAAATCGATGAACCTATAAAACAGAAGGGGTGGGGCGATTATTATCTGAATGTTAGTAAAAGACCTGAATATGAGCTTCGAGATCTTGTAAGAGAACTTTATGATGAAACCTATTATCACGAATTCAGAATGAAAGAAGAAAAACTAACTCCTGATGCTTACCGGGATTTATGGGAAACGTCCATGATTGAATTCTATGATGAGAGAAGAATGGAAGAAATTAAATCTAGAATATTAGAATATGGTGAGGAAGCCATACCTGTTTTGAGACAAGCACTATTAAGAAGAACAACTAATTCTTGGGATTCTACTCGAAATCTCATGGAAATCCTGACAGAAATTGGGGGAGAAAAAGCTTCAGAAGCATTGATTAGTTATGTTAATAAGGTTTTCAAGTCTAAAACTGATAAGAGAAAAGCTTCAATTGATATTGCTCCTTTTATTGCACAAATTGGCTTTCCTTTATCTGAGGAGATAATTCAAGAATATCAAGAGGAGAGGAAGTACCATATTAGATTCTATGCAAAAATCTTTGGATACAGAAAAGTGCAGAAAGCAGTTCCTATTTTAATTGAAGAACTTGAGCGTATTCAGAGAAAATTTAAGAGAACAAAATCTTATGATGATAAAGCTTTGAGAGGTCATATCATAGAAGCTTTAAGCGAGATTGGAGATGATAAAACTTTCAAAATTGTTAATAAAATCTGTGAAACAAGAATTTTTGAAACAGAAGATACATCAGATCTTGAAGAAGAGCTTGGAAATTTAAAGAAAAAAATTAGTGACGATAAAGGGTGTTAATTCTTTCTTCCTTTTCGTTGTAAATAGATAGAACAAACAACAAAACATCAATATAAGAAAAACAGGCTAATATTTCTGAAATTGCAAATCAAGATTTCAACTTTCTAAATTAAGTCTTGTCACAAAAGTCACTCACTAAGAAACGATGTTGAACAGTTAATAGAGAAAGGGATTGTAAAAAGAGATGATTTTGAATATCTTGAATATAACAATACAACAGAAATTATTCCGTAGCTAAACTATCCAAAGAGTATCGATAACTATTGTACCATCTTCTTCAAATCGTCTTACTATTCCTTCCCTAACAAGTTCATCAATCTGTGAAGAAACCATTTGTTTGGTTTCTCTAACTTGTGTTATAAGAGTATCAAGAGTAATTCCACCATTTCTATGTTCTTTTAATGCAACAAGAATAATTTCTCTTTGAAGATCAGGTAAGGAAAGAATAGCCTTCATATCCAAGTACTTAGGTTCGTTATCATGCTCAATGACTTCTTGAAGTTGTGAGGATAACTTTGCTAAGGTCTCCATATTGAAATCATCTAACTCAAAAATCCAGTCAGTTAATCTCTGAATAAGAACTTCTATTTTCGAGAAAGTATCATTGTACTTCTGATAGTAATTTTGAGAAAGAATTAGAAACAGAAGAACAGGTATCTTGGCACCATATTCGTCAATAAGAGGAAGAACTATAGGAGTGATCCATTTCTTAGTTTCATCAACGTAAAAAGGTTCAAGAAACTGGTTGATCTCCGACCCAGCAGCTGTATAGTAAGCAGAGAAAAAATCTTGAGTGAAATTATCCAGTTTAAGCTGTTCTGAATTTTGAGGTTTCATAGTTGAATAATTCATAGTAATGTTACCCTTTACATCGCGATAACTTACAAGATTAAATTCGAGATCTTCAGAAATGGACTTATGTATTTTCTGGATGGTTATTCTGAGTCTTGGAGGGAGTTTCTTGTCAGGAAGAAAAGACTTGATGTGACCAATGGTAATATGTCTAGAAGAAGAGAGTTTCTTGTCAAAAGGGTAAGTAGCATCATCATTAGGAAGTTGTATATAGCCCTCAATTCTATCTCCAGATTCAATGTAGGTAAGCATGGTGGGAATTGTAACTCTGTTGGAAGAAGTAACAGAAGATTCGAAAGTGTAAGGTAATTTCATTGAACCACTACCGTTGATAGATGTAAGAAAAATGATTACTATTCAGATAAAAGTTTTTGGCTGTCATAGCTCAAAGCTGCTCTCTTGAGTTTTTTCTTTCTTCACGGGTTCAAAACCTTTTTTGATAGGTTTCGCTTTGCGATTGAAAACTTCTTTTTCTGCTAAGTAAATAAGAGCTACACAGAAGAGAATATAATTAATCAGAGGAATAAAATAACCCCATACACCGATAGCAATGATAAAGCTGAATGAGCCAAACAGGAATAAGAAGATAAGTTCAGCATGTTTAGCAGTTGCAGTTGTAAAAGGAAGGAGTAGATCAGCAAAATCTGGTAAAGCAAAGAAACAGAAGCAGATGATCAAATAGATTATCAACCATTTACCTAATGGAAAATTAATCCAGTCAAAGAAGTTTCTGAAATCTTGATGAAAGTGAATAAGTAAAACAACTATGACTATGTTCATCAAAGGAGCGATTCCTATCAGTAACGCGTGCCAGACATTTTTCAAATCACCTGAAAGACTCTGACTTGACACATCCCGCAGAGTCATACTCATATGGAAACTAACCCTGATATCATACCCCAGCACTCTGATAGCTAGAGAATGCCATAGCATGTGAAACCAGCTACCTGGAAAGAAGAGAATGTTAAGATATTTCTTCAAACCTTTGAATAGCCAATCTGTAAGTATGTCAAAGATGAACTTTGCCACAAAAAGGGCTAGGAGAGCAAGAACAGTTATTCTTGCCGCACCAGTGAATATTCCAACAAACGCTTCATAGATAGCCAGAATGAATGGAGGTACTGCCATGTTCTATACTCCTCTTTTCCATAAAATAACCCAAACCTAATTCGTTGTTCCCATTCTTCTTCTTTAGATAAGAACGATACCTGTAGACCTTTCTTTTGAGTAAGACCAAATCTACTTTGTACTTGTTTTCCAAGAAAACCCAGTAAGCATGTATCATTCCTCTATCCGAGATGTAGAAGAGAAGAAGACTCGAAACCATTACTAAAGCGGCAATCTCTATATCTATTTTAGGAATAATCCTATCGTCAATAAGATCAAAAGCTTTCCTCTGAACAAATTCTAAGGTTCCTTCATTCTCAGGAGAGAATTGCATAACCTCGTTGATCAGTTGAGAAACTTTGTTCTTAAGCATAGGGCTAAAAATATTATTCTTTTTTCGTTGAATATAACCTGAAGCGAAGAGCTCAGATTGTGTTTTCTTCATAGAGAAATAACTGAATGTTTTACCCTTCTTTAACCCTAAAAGATCTCGAACGTTTTCTATGTGATGAGGTGATAACTTGTTCCCCACTAATGTCAGACGATAATCTAACATTGCTAAAAAGTGGTTCGCAACGATGTTTTTTGTAAAGTAACGCTCAGTTCCATAATCTTCAAGAAAGTCAGGTAATAGTTTCTGGAATTGCATGATAACTTCATTAACAAGATTTACCGGATAATGTTCCTTGAAAATGTTAGAAAGTAAATCAGTAAACTCCAAAATCCTATTAGTGCGATCTTCTTCGGGTTTAACAAAGTAGCTCTTGACAATACTTGCTTTGCGTAAGCCAGGAGCCAATATCTGTGAAAGATCTTGAGGAGAGAGATAGGTGCCTAATGCACCTTTTTCCTCAAATCTCTGTTTTGCCACGACGCTCATATGTGGATACCAACCATGTCTAATTCAACAGCTGAGCTTTGTATTTAAGTCACTTACTAGAAAAGTTGCAGCTAAATTGCAGCTTGCGTCAATTAATTTTTGTGGGGTTTATATATTCCTAAGTTTTGAAGTAAGAGTTTTATATAATAAAAAGATTGTTTCTTTCTATGGGGAAAGCAGAGGAAGAACCTACTTTTGAAGAATTTTAAAAGCAAATACAATAGATATTTTGATCTATTCTGTTAAAAATACCAAACATTAAATACTTCTGTACTGTTTTTATTACTGACTATAATGACCATAGATAAGGTAGAGATTCTATCAGATAAAATTTCTTTTCTTGAGAAGAAGATTGATCGAATCGAGGAGTTATTGCTACTTCTTGTTGAAGAAGAATATCTAACTGAAGAGGAAAAACTGCGAATTGCTCAAGCTGATGAACTTATTAAAAATAGGAAATTCGATAAATTAGTTAAGGTGAACTAATGGTAAAGAACCATGAATTTGAAGTTTTTCTACTACCTATTGCTTCAAAAGAGCTAGAGAGATTACCTAAGAAAATACAAAAACAAATTAAGGATTTCCTTAAAAATCTAAATCAACCCTTACTCGTCTCTTCTCGAAAATTAAAAGGAGCTGACGATACTTACAGAGTTAGAATTGGAGACTATAGAGTTCTGTACAAAATCTATTTTGAAGAAAATATAGTCGTTATCATTAAGATAGCCCACAGAAAGCATGCTTATAAATGAAATATGAGTTTGTTTTTTCGAAACTGAAAAATATCCTTTTTTGGAATCAAACTTGAATAACTTCCTTGAGGATTCGTTTTCCTAAATTTGGTTTAAGTGTTTCTTTCATCACTAGATCTACTTTTATCTTTAAAATATCACTAAGGTAATTTTCTAATCTAGTGAACTGAAATAAGCTTGGAATCTCAAAGAAATCAACAAGAATATCTAAATCGCTTAATTCTTTCTGTTCATTTCTGACATAAGAACCAAAAATACCTAGATAATTGACCTTGAACTGCTTTTTAATATTTTCTTGATATTTCCTTAGCATTTCTAGATATAACGTAACCTTGTTCTTTTCCGTAGATTCAGTTGTAGTCATACTTCTCATCATAAACTATCTACAAGGATATAAAAACACTTTCTCTTCATAAATTCTTGAGAACAGTTATAAATAGTGAAAAGATTGTTACTTTCTATGGGGAAAGAAGAGGAAGAACCTACTTTCGAAGAATTGATTTAAGTCAACGTTTTAGCAACAAAACTGAGTATCAGAAAATCTTACCACGTAAATTTTATTTTGTGTGGTAAGATTCACCTTTGTTATTTTTTTTGCGAAAAATTAAAAAAAGAGAAGAAAATGAACTAATACTTCTTCTTCTTATACATTAAGAAACTCAATGAAACTACAGCT
>MEHH01000061.1 GCA_001940755.1 Candidatus Heimdallarchaeota archaeon AB_125 | reverse complement strand
ATATTACCCTTCTACTAAAATTACTATCAAACATTTGCTTTCTTATCAATCAAGTATATTTGATACATTTAGTGCTTTTGAAAACTATTGGACTTCATTAGCTAATGGAACCTGCACTTTTCCTTCAATTATCTATGAATTTTTGCATGAGAACGGTACGTACTATTCCGAAGATAATTGGGAGAATTGGGAACCTGGAACTAATACTGAGCATTGTGATATTGGGATTGATATACTGACTCTTATAGTAGAAAATGTCACAAGTACTCCTTTTGATACTTATGTTACAGAAAATATTTTCATTCCATTAGGGATGACTAATACTCGATTTAGTGCTGATGATTATTCTCCAGAGAAATTAGTAATAGGTTATGATTGGAATTCAGTTTCTCGAACAAATGAAATTGCTCCATATCTTAATAATTCTAACAATCCTGGAGGTGGAGGATACTTCTC
Organism: Candidatus Heimdallarchaeota archaeon AB_125; assembly: GCA_001940755.1. Lineage (GTDB taxonomy): Archaea > Asgardarchaeota > Heimdallarchaeia > Heimdallarchaeales > Heimdallarchaeaceae > UBA460. Next base: position 10,671 of record MEHH01000061.1, on the reverse strand, counting down.
AACTGTTGAAGATCTGTCAAAATTTATGCTAGCACATATGAATCAGGGAGAATATAATGGTACTAGTATTCTTACTCCAACAACAATAGAGCTAATGCATACGGAAATAGAAACTTCAAAACGAGGATTAGGTTGGACTGTAAGAGTATCTTTTGGTGTAAATCACGATTATCAGGGTCATGGAGGTGGACCATGGAATGGATTTTATTCAGGAAATTATTATAGATCCACTGTGGGTGCGGTTCTACTACTTAATCAAGGTAGCAATCCAGAAGGTGGTACATTATTTGAATACATTGTTGTTATAGCGAATAAGTTACTTACTGAAAAAACCTGTCCAGAAACAACTAGTTTCTATCTCCTACCAATAATCTCATTCTTTGCAGTTTTTACAATACTTAGAAAATTAAGAAAAAGAAAGGTTTAATCCTATTCTTTTCATTTTTTTACTTCCCTTTTACTGCTTTGTTTATCCTAATGTTTCAAGTTATTATGGAATATATGGAGATGCAGATAATTTTGATCATTATTATCTGGGGACTAAGCCACTTTGATATGTTCTTTTTCTCTTCAAAACAGTTTCAAAACAGTTTTAGAATAGTTTTCAGCTACATTTAATTAATATAAAGAATAAAGTTTTCTAATTAACTATTCAAGGTGAAAAAAATTAATAAAAAGAAAATTCAATTTGGAATTGCATTCTTTTCAATTATTTTGGTAATATCTCCAACTTTAGCTAACGATTGTACCTGGATCCCTGCCGATATTTATGGTGAAACTTTTGAAACACAACTTCTTACAAAAATGTCCAATCTCCATGTGACTTCTTTAGCTTTTAGTGTCCTAAATGGAACCGAGGTTTTTTATTCCAGAGGATTTGGAGAGCAAAATGGAACAGATATTGCTTATCATCTCAATTCAGCTTGTAAGATGTTTACTGCAACAGCTATTCTTCAATTATATGAGCAAGGATTGCTTGATCTAGAAGACGATTTCAATGACTACATGCCTTATGTGTTGAAGAATCCCTTTTATCCAAATACAACTATGACTATCAAACAACTGCTTTCTCATCGCTCAAGTACAATGGGATCATGGCATGGATTTGACGACTATTGGCCTTCGTTGAATAATGGAACTTGCACTTTTCCTTCCGTTATTTATGAGTTCTTACATGAAAATGGAACTTATTATGTCGAAGATAATTGGGAAAATTTTGAACCTGGAACTTCTTTTCTATACTCTGATGTAGGTATGGATATTCTAACACTTATACTAGAAAATATCACAAGCACTCCTTTCGATAATTATTGTCAAGAAAATATCTTTTCTCCATTAGGGATGACTAATACTAGATTTAGTGTTGAAGATTATTCTCCAGAAGAATTAGCTATTGGTTATGATTGGAATACAACAACAGGAACAAATGATATTATGTCGTATTATAATAACTCAGGTAATCCTGGAGGAGGAGGATACTTCTCAACTGCTGACGATATGTCAAAATACATGTTAGCACATTTAAACCAAGGGGAATACAATGGTGTGAGTATTTTAAATGCTACAACAATAGAATTGATGCACACAGAAGTAGATTACTCGAAATTAGGATTAGGCTGGTGGGTAAGGGAAACTTTTGGACTACTAAAAGATTATCAGGGACATCCCGGGGGTCCTCATAACGGGTTCTATTGTGCAAATTATATGAGATACTCATTAGGTGTAGTTTTACTTCTTAATCAAGGAGTAGGAGCTTATTCTGAATTTGAGGATCTATATGAATATATCTTTTATTTTGCTAACAAATTGTTAGAAGATAAATGCACAACTGAAGCAAATTTTTACTTAATTCCTTTGATTGCATCATTTGGATTCATGGTTTGTATCATAACAATAAGAAAGAAGAAGAAGAATTAGAACTGTAAAGCTTTTTTTTTCTTTTTTTTGTTTCTTTCTTCAATGCTTTATATATCCAATTCATACATTCTTCTAAAATTGTTCTTGGACATCCTACATTGATTCGTTCAAATCCCTCTCCCCCATCTTTAAACATGGTTCCTCCATCTAAAGCTACTTTTGCTTTATTCAAGAGAAACTCTCTTCTTTCATCATCAGTCATCCCCAAGCTGCTAAAATCCACCCATGCAAGATATGTTCCTTCTGGTCTAATCATTTCTGCATCAGGTAAATATTCTTCCAAAAATGCCTTCAGAAATTTGAAATTCTCCTCAACATATTCCATGACTTGATCTAACCAGTCATCTCCTTCAGAATAAGCAGCAATTGTAGCTACTATACTGAAAGCATTAGGGAGCATCATATTATTTTGACCAACAACTCCATGAGTAAATAGATCCCTTAATCTCTTATTTGGGATTACAATATTAGAGTTCTGAAGTCCAGCAATGTTGAATGTTTTACTTGGAGCTGTGCAAATGATAGAAATGTCATTAAACTCCTCTTTAACTGTAGAAAATATAATATGCTTGAATCCTTTTAGTATCAAATCATGATGAATTTCATCAGAAATAACAAGAACATCATTCTCTAAACAAATATCACCTAGTCTTTCCAATTCTTCTTTAGTCCAGACTCTTCCAACAGGATTATGGGGAGAGCAGAAGATGAATAATTTTGTGAGAGGATCTTTAGCTATTTATTCACAATCTTCAAAATCAATAACATATTTCTTATTTTCTAATTTCAGTTGATTGTTAAGAACTTGTCGGCCATTATTTGTTATAGCTGAGAAGAATGGGTAATAAACAGGAGATTGAACTATTATTTTATCTCCTGGATTGGAAAATGTTCTGATAATAACATCAATTGCAGGAACAACACCAGGGCTGAAAACAATCCATTCTTTATCAACTTCCCAATTGTGTCTTCTTTTCATCCAACCAATAATCGCATCAAAATATTCAGGAGTTTTATGCCAACTATATCCATAAATTCCTTCATCAGCTTTCTTCTTCACAGCATCTATGACTGGCTGAGGACATTGAAAATCCATATCAGCTACCCAAAGAGGTAGTAAGTCTGCAGAACCAAAAAACTCCTCTAGAAGGCTTTTATCCCATTTAACAGAATGGGTATCAGTTCTGTCAATAATTTGATCAAAATCATATTTCATTTCTCTTCAAATCAGAACAACTAAACTATTTATTAAATTTTTAGCACAAAACGCTATTCTTCATTCTTGAAAATGTTTATATTTTTGTAAAAAAGAATCTATGTAATTATTGGAATCTTTGATATAGTGAAAAAAATGAAGAAAAAAGTAGGAATACCTAGGGCATTACTCTACTATAAGTACGAAGCAATGTGGACAACATTCTTCGAAGAGCTTGGTGCAGAGGTTATAATTTCTCCTGAAACAAATAAAACTATCAAGGATTTAGCTGTAAGATTTGCTCCTGATGAGGATTGTTATTCAACAAAACTATTTTTTGGACACTTCTTATATCTTAAAGATGAAGTAGATTTCTTCTTCATTCCAAGATTTGGGAGTAATCATGAAGATAATGTTGGTTGTCCCAAATTTCTAGGTCTTGCTCAAGTTTTGAACTCACTTTATCCTGATTTTCCAGAGATTATTATGCCATATTATTCAAAAGCTAAAGCTAATCATGGTAAGAGGAGACTTCTTCGACTAATTCTCGAAATTGGTTTCAAATTCACTTGGAATCCTCTAAGAATTCTTAGAGCTGGAAAGAGAGCTTTCAAGGCTCAAGTAGAATATGAAGAGCAATTATATATATCAGAAAAGCATCTAAAAGAATGGATTAAGTCTCAAATTGTTTTAAATGAAAAACCAAACCTAGAGAATAGAAACAAGCCATTAAAAGTCGCTTTAGTAGGTCATCGATATGTATTAAATGATGATTTATCTAGTCTGGATATACAAGAAAATCTAGCACAAAAAGGTGTAGATATTATTACTTCTTTTCAGATGCCTAGATGTACAATTGAAAATCAGATGAACAAACTTGATTATAATCTATACTTCACTGATGCAAGGGAAATTCTTGGAACAATAACGTATTTTCTAGAAAATAATACTATTGATGGTATACTACAACTTGCTGTTTTCAGTTGTGGTCTTGATTCAATTACTCTGGAGTTAGCTGCTAGATACTCAAGAAGACAACCTGAGACTCCATTACTTCAGTTGGTTATAGATGAATTAACATCAGAAGTAGGATTTGGTACGCGAATTGAAGCATTTCTTGATATGATAGACAGGAGGGAACTAAAGTGACCTTCACATTCCCACACTTTGGATCTTTGACATATGTATTCGAAATACTTCTTAGAGAACTTGGAAGAAATGATCTCTTGCTTCCAAAAAAACCTAGTAAGAAAACTTCTGAACTGGGATCTCGTTATTCTCCAGAATTTGTTTGTACACCCTTCAAGTTGACTCTTGGAACGTTTATAGAGATGCTAGATATGGGAGCAGATGAGCTTGGAATTGGTGGAGGTAACATGTATTGTCGTTTTGGTCTTTACTGGCCAGTACAAAGACTCATTCTTGAAGACTTAGGATATGATTTCAAATATTCTCCTATACCGATTTATGATAAACCACTAAATATTGTGAAGTCTCTACAAGCTATAAGCAATGATTTAACTGTCTGGGAGGCAATACAGGCTTTGAGGACCACTTGGATTAAAACTAGACACATTGAGTTAGTTGACAAGTTTCATTTCAAATATCGAACTCTGGAGCTTGAGAAAGGTCTAGCTGATAGACTAGCAGATGAGACTCACAGAAAAATAGTAGAAATAGAAAAATTAGGAGAACTGAGGAAATACAGTAAGAAGCTTCCTAAATTATTCGCTAATAATATTGAAACTGATAAGGAAAAAGAGAAAGATGCTATAAGGATTGGAGTATGTGGCGAGATCTATGTAGCTTTAGAACCTGCATTAAATTTGGATGTTCACAGAAAGCTGAATGAATTAGGAGTTATTACAAAAAACTGTGTTTCACTTGGAATGCTAATTGATTTTGGACGAAAAATTAATCCCTTCAAGACTTTACCTTATAAAAAAGCACGAAAAGTCGCCAAACCATATATAGGACAAAGATGTGGTGGTGAAGCTCAAGAAAATATTGGTGATATAATACTCTACAAAAGGAAGAAATGGGAGGGATTAGTTCATTTATACCCCTTTACGTGTATGCCTGAAATAATTACTAGAAGCATAGCTCCTCAAGTAAGTAAAGAGTATGAGATGCCTTTCCTATCATTAGTTGTAGATGAACATACAGCAGAGGCAGGATTTCAAACTAGATTGGAAGCTTTTGTTGACTTATTACGTAGAAAGAAGCAAAAAATTGCTTCAAGCTAGCTATGAAATCTACATTGATTCTAGATATTTTTTAATTTCCATATTGCTAAATAATTTATTTAGTAAATTACTTTCTTGAAATTGATCAATATCATTATATCCTAGTTCAATAGCTCTCTCCAGAACTTCAATTGTTTTAGCCTTATTTTTCAGAGCTGCAAAACACTCACTAAGTCTAAAATAAACTCTTTCTATTTGAAAATCAGAATTCAAGTAGTATGACTCCTTGTAATCATCAGTTTGATTCAAAGCAGATGTAATGACTTTTTCATACCATTCAGATGCTTCCTTATAATCGTCTTTCTGCTTAGCCCAATATGCCTTGATGACCCACAAATCTACTCTGTTGAAAACATATGAAGCCTTCTTATACTCTAAAATTCTTTCAAAACCAATTTTCTCTGCAGTTTTCCAAGAACCAATATTCCTTTGACCACAATGCCAACCTGAAGAGCTATACTTAGAAATACAATATTCCGCTGTTGCCGAACCAACTATAGATGAAAATCCTCTCTTTTGATACTCATATCTTGTGGCTATTCCAACTTCAATATCATTTGATTCTGTTAGATATTCTGTGGTGCACCATGCAACGATTTCTTCTTCATCCCGAACTAAATAGAAACCTCTAATTTCTTTTAATCCTTCCTCTAATGGTTCCCAATTCTCTAATATCTCCTCTTCAATCCAATCATAATTTTTGAGATGAGTATTTTCTAGAAGAGTTAAATCTACAGGCTTTACTGAATATCCTTTTGGAACTAGTTCTTTCCAATTTCTGATCTTGATATCTTTTACTTCATAATAATACCTATCATAATGAAATGACTCTTCAATAACATCAAGGATATTTTTTTCCCACTGATCATTACCTAGATAGAAATCCACTTCTGTGTACTTCAATTCTTTATATTCTGGGATTAAGACATTATCTATATAGTTTCTTAAATCTTGATTGAATTCTTGATTATCAGCTCTTCCTCCTATAAATAATCTAGGAGGAACAATTATTACAGCTGTTTTGGGATCTTCTAAATCATCAACTAAAACTCGTTTTGAAATAGGTGTTCTTTCAAGATGACTTCTAAAACTATTGACATATTTTCTATCGTTGAATAAATTAATTACCTTTAAATAATCTGCTTTTTTCAATTCCTTAGTCATTTTAATCAAAAAAATCTGTTATTCTCTTTTGTTTATATTTCTTATAGACTCCCCCTTCTTTACTCCAAGAAATACCTTCAGCTTTTTCTGGAGTTAATGGAATACCATCAGTGTCTCTTTGTATTATTGATTTAACCTCTGAATACCCTTGATAGGTAAAACCGAAATTCAGAACAGCTGCATTAGCTGCTTCTCTTACTTCTTGTCTATTATAATGTAGAGCTGCAGTTAATGGAATTATTGCTTCAGGATCTTTTAATTCTTTAAGAGCAACAATTAATGATTTTACTGCTGGTTCACCTATTTTTTCTAATGCATAAACAGCATATTCTCTAACAATGTCTTTCTCTTTTTCATCTTTGAGAGTAGCAATTAAAGGAGCTATTGCCCTCTTATTACCAATTTTACCTAGAGTCTCAACAGCACAGACTCTTACTCTACTCTGAGAGTTACTTAATTCAGCAATGAGCTGAGGTACAGCATTTGAACCCATTTTGGCAAGAGCTTTAGAAGCAACAAAACGAATATCTTTATCCTCATCCCTTAAAGCAATGATTAAAGGATCGATGACAGGTTCACCTATTTTTATGAGTGCATTAACTGTTTGGGATACTATTCTAGTATTCTTATCTTTCAATTCTGAAATTAAAGCCAGAATATCTCCAGAATTCTCAAACTTCTCTATGTACTTATCTACACTCATAATTATTCCTACTTAGGATAAAGGTTGAACCGACAATATAATCTCTTTACAACCACTATATAAACAGATTCCCCAGTATTACATCTAATATATAATCTCAAAGGCAATTTTTATATTTAAGAATGAGACATACATTTCTGTTTGAGGATTTCTAATGTCCGGTGATATTGATAATATCTTAGAAGAGATTGATATTCTCTTTAAAGATGGTAGATACCCAATTGCTTTAGAGAAAATAGAAGACACTTTAGAAACTCTCTGGCATGAAGATTTCAATCCAGAAGTAATTTTAATATTTAATATCAAGAAATTATCAGTACTTGTTGCAGCAAATGAATTCGATAGTGCTCAACTACTAGCAGAACAACTTACTGAAGATATCAAAGAGTTAGATATAAGTCTTCATCATATTGATATACTTTTAGAGAAAGCACTTATTTTCAGCAATCTAAGACAAATAGAAAGCAGTGATGAATGTTTGAATCAAGTGGAAGAAGCATTAGATTTGTTCAAACGTGGAGATAATGAAAAATATCTAATAAGAAAAGCTCAATTTAACCAAGTTAAGGGTGTACATCATGTTTTATCAAAAAAGTACTATGAATCACTTGATTACTTTGAAGAAAGTCTGAAAGATTATAGAAAGTTATCAGATCTTTATGGAATTGCCAATAGTCTACATTGGACAGGACAGGCTCTTTTTAACTTAGGAGAATATGATACAGCTAATAGCTTTTGGGATCAAAGTTTTGAGATATTTACAGAACTGGGTTTCAAAAAACCTTTAGCAATTCATTATGTGAGTAAAGCTGGAGCTGATTTTAATCAAGGAAAACTAAGCCAAGCTTTAGAAACGGTTAGTAAGAGTGTTTTAATCTTTGAAGAATTAAAAGATGAAATTTCTCTAGCTTTTGTGCATCACAGAATGGGTTACATTTACGGTCATTTAGGAAATCAAGATAAAGCACTTGAGAACTTTTTGAAGAGTAAAGCAATTTATGAGCAAAAGAATATAGTTCATGAGAAAGCTAAGGCAATTTTAGATATATCCAGCATAAATAGGGATATGGGAGAATATGATCTAGCTTTGAATAATTTAAAAGAGTATTATCAGATTAAAAAGGAAACTAACGATCTTCCTGCAGTTGCAATAGCTCTTAATAATCTTGGTCAGATTTATTCCCTTTTAGGTGAATTAGATGAAGCAGAAGAGAGTTTCAAAGAAGCATTAGAAATTCTGTTAGAACATGAAAGACCTGAACCTCTAAGTAACACATATTATGCTCTTGGAATTTTATCTCAACAAAAAGGGGACTTAGAAGGTTCTTCCAAATATCATTTAAGGAGTCTCCAGCTAAGAGAGAAAATAAAGAAAGTTTATCGATTAGCATATTCTTTAAAAAATCTAGTTAAAATAAATTTAGATTTAAAACTAACGAAAATGGCTGAAGGTTTTCTTAAAGAACTGCAAACATTAGTCAAAGAAACTGAAAACCAAAACATATCTCAGCTATGCAGGCTTTCAGAAGCAATTTTTATGAAAAACTCTGGTAATGAAAGACAAATTCAGAAATCTGCAGTTCTTTTTGAACAACTTTCTAAAGAGGATGTTTTGGACTATATGATTACAATTGAATCTTTGCTTAATCTAACAGAGATTCTAATTTGGGAGATATCCAAATCTGGTGATGAATCCCTCCTAGAAGAAATCAAGGAGCACTTTAATAAACTTGAAAGTATAGCTAAAAGGCAAAATTCTTTTGTTCTTCTTGTAGAAGTAATGCTTCTTCAAGCTGAATTTGCTCTTGTTGAATTGAAAGTTGATGAAGCTCAGAAAATATTAACAGAAGCATTAGAAGTAGCAGAAGACAAGAACATAGTACAACTAGCTATAAGAATCTCAAATGAATATGATGACTTGCTTGATCAGCTAGATATGTGGGAGGATTTCACAATGAAACTACCATCAATTGCAGAAAAACTTGAATTATCTCATATAGAAAAAAGATTGAAGCAAATAGTTGGAAGAAGATCTGTTCTAGGACCTGAAGTGGAAAGTGAAACTGAGCTTCCTGTAATGTTTCTTATGCAATCTAAGCAGGGGGTTATTCTTTATTCTGAATACTTTGATGAAGAAATGGGAGAGAGGATATATGATGATGTGCTTCTTTCAATAAAGAATATTACTACTGGATTAGATACTAAAAATCAAGTAAGAGTGAAAACAAAGGAATTTACCTTTTTAGTGAATGAATTTTATAGCACTTTTATAAGCTATATTTTTGTTGGAAAATCGTATAACGGTATAAAGAAAATACAAAAATTTATTGAATTACTACAATCTGGAAAAGATCTTAAGAATATGATTGAAAAGGCTGCAATAAGTAACGAATCATTGAATTCTGAAGAAAGGTTCAGTTTATCCAATTTTGTAGAAGAAATCTTCAGATAATAAAAATCATCAAAGTTACTTAGCTTATAAAAAAAGAAAAAGAGAAAAAGAATTATGATTTGATTTTCTTTCTTTTTTGATAGATTGAAGCTAAAGCTATGAACAGAATACTACTAAGAGCAAAGTACGAACTTGATGTTACAGGGGGAGACACATACCAAGTAACTTTTACAGTTCCTGATACACCTTCATCATTGATAGCATGGTATGTTACTGTTTCTCCACTATCAGTGTAGATTATATAACTACTGTCTAAACTAGCTCCAAAGTCATTTTCTGTATAGTTGTAAAGACTTACATTACCACAACAAACTAAATTTCTTACATCGACTATTGGAATTGGTGCAGTTGGGTCAGTTATACTATAGTCTGTTCCAGGAAATTTCTTAGGTGCTTGAACAGGTTGTTGTGGCATAGGACCCCAACAAAAGTCATCATCACAAAACAGGAAACCTCCACCTCCTCCTGCTCCACCACCTTGATTAATGGATGGAAATGGAGAAGGAACTCCTCCAGAATTGAATGCCCAGACAAATAAATAATTATGTATATCAGTTGTATCCTCGAACACTACATTTGCATCAAATTCGAATGTTTTTATATTAGGAGTATCTAAACCAATATAGCCACTTAAATCTGTTCCATTCACATCTATTGTATAGTTGTAAATAGTTGTATCCACTTCTACAATTAATACAGTGATATTACCATTAATATCGTATTCAGTAAGATCTAGAGTTACAACTGGAGCTGTTAAATCATAAGCAGTAGTTGCAGATATTGAGGGTTGTTCTCCCCAAATATCATCATTCATTGAAGTCACAGTTCCGACACTGAAGAAAGCTAATAGAACTAAAATACATGAGAAAGCTACTATCTTTTTCATAATATTTACTTTATTAGCTTCATGCTATTAAGTATTGCCTTCATAAGTCATTAGATAAAAAATTTATTTAAAACTCTAACTTGAACGATTTCATTTAATCATTCTTTA
>MEHH01000060.1 GCA_001940755.1 Candidatus Heimdallarchaeota archaeon AB_125 | reverse complement strand
TTCGGCAATGGAACTGAGGTCCATTTCTTATGGAAAAAAAAGGGAAATTGTGGTTTTAAAGAAGAAAAATAGATCTTTCATTTTTCCATATTTGTTTTGTTTTTCTTGCTTTTATGAATCAATAATTGGCTTCTTACATTATAGACACTATATATTACTATAAACAAAATAATCGAAATACTTGCTATCCAAGTGGTTGAGCTAATTAATCCCCAAGTTTTTTGTGCAACATCTATACAATTTCCGTACTGATATGATACAAAATACTTTCTACCTAGTAAAGTCATGATAATAATAAACAATCTCAAAAGAATTACTGGAAATACATCAGAAAATCGCTTATTCTTAGATATTATAGGTTTTATTAAACTTATAATTGAAATTAAGCCTATTGCAATAACAAATAGAATTGTGGCATAGTGAGTTCTGTATTCATATCCCCATGCACACCCTAAATTGGTATATGGATAAAAGAATGGTAAAGTATAATAAAACAGTAGAACTAAAACAACTAGTATAGATTCATACGAGATAAAGGAAATTGACTTCCATATTTTAGTTAAAAAGATTTTTACATTGTGTTGACTGAATTTTTCTGCTTTGACTATGTTTTGCTTTATTCCTCTTACAATAATATACAGAAATGGTAGGGCTAAAAAACTAGGAACAGCTATGTAAGAGTAAATTGAGACCCAAACTCGATACTGAATACAAAACTTATCGAACCAGTTAAGTAAATAAAATAGACCTAATAGACTAAGAATTACATTTACTAAACGCAGATTTAAGAAAAAGATTTTGCATTTTTCATCTTGGATATCGTTTAATATAAAATAAATGAAAATTATAACAGAGAAAACACAGAGTAGTATAATCATTATTATATCAAAAACAGAGATTTTAGTTGGTACAACCATAATACAAATTTCAGGTGTGATTCTTAGTATGAATTTCAATAGAAAACTTGCTAGTATTAGAGTTAACAATATTTCAAAAAGACTAGAAAATCGATTGTTGTTTACTGAGAATATTTTTTCTACATCCTCTAATTGAAACAGAAAAAACTACGATTTATAAATCTAACTAGCAACTCTTTTTTTGGTATAAATTATCTCTTTTTATACCGTTTCTTTGTGTTTAAAAATAGATTAGATATATCAGAATGCAAATTTAATCAGATATTTTTTCATCAATAGCCTTCAATTGGTTCAATATATGGATGTAAAGTGAAGAAAAATAGAAAAAAAGAAAGATTATGCAGGTCCATCTAGAGGAGCTAGACTTGTTGATGGTACAGGATTTATTAAATGACAATTATTAGTAAACTCTATTGTGTTTATCTCAGTTAGATCCTTTTTATATTCCCCTTCAATAGTAATTGGATCTAGGGCATGAACAATTTCTCCGTTTTAGATATATAACGGAAGGGTGGAAATCAGTGATTCTTCTAGTGGAAAAAAGAGTAAATCTATGCCCTAAAGATTTAAATTAGTTTCATAGCAATACTAGGAATATGGTTAACTCCAAGAGGATTCTAGTAATAGTATTTGCATTAGCAATTGTTACTTCATTGTTCTTCTTAACTTTCAATGTTATGATCCTTCATTCTACTGCATGGAAAGGTCCTGAAAAAGTAGTTATTTCAAATACGGTTTCTAGGGTTGAAAGAATTTTCGAAAATGAAACTAATCAGTTCTATGGTTTGTTTTCACGTAGAGATTTCTCTGATTTAGATTACTACGTTGGAAGAACGAATTCTGTAATAGAGTGGACTGAGGACTTAGATAGTACTTTTTTTGTTTTTTATGATAATCGTGAAGAGGATTGGACTGCACTACCTGAATATGTGCGTTTAAATTTATTAGGCAATAATTCATTGTTACTTAGTGCTCTTTTCTTTGGTTGGAGTAATGAACCATATGTTGAATTTCTTCAATCATTTGATGGTAAACAGTGGTATGCTGGTATATCTACTAACAACTGGAGCCATAGTCCTTACGGAATTCAAGGTTATGCTTACAAAGGATTTAGTGTTCTTGAACAATCTAATGAATTGAAAGTTTTAACATATTATACAAATTGGGATTATGACGAGCTTAATCTCGCTATCTGGACAGTAAATAGTAGTACGGAAGGTATAGATATTGTTAGGGAGAGTAATTTTACTTACTATGCTACAGGTATATGGTATGTTGATGATTTTGCTACTAACAACAAACATCTACTTTTTTCTCAACGAAATTCTGCAGGAGATCAAGAAGGTTTGATAGTTACATACGAGAACAAAACATGGTCTTTTAACACATTTCTCTTTCCCTATTATAGCTATCAAGTATCACCAATCAACAAGGGACATATGGAGAAACTAATGTGGAAAAATAATCAATTCTATCTTCTCTTTAGTTTACCTTTTGGATTGAGTGTCTTTAGAAGAAAACCTACTCAAGCGCACATCTGCGAAATTGTTCTAGATGGTCCAACCAGTAATTCAAGTCTCCAGAAAATACAAAGGATAGGAGAGTGTTCTGATAATTATTATTCGTATAACAACATTGTTATTCTTAGAGGAATAGACGAGAAAAAAGTTGTTCTTAATAATTATAATTGGAGAAAACCTAGGGGAGAGTATTGGTTTCTTTATGAAGAGGAATTTGATACTCCTCAAGTGTTGGTCTATTCCTTTGGAACAATTGGTTTAATCACTTTATCAGTTCTACCTATCCTTATAAAGAGATTAAGAAAAAAAAGAAAAGAAGTAAAAAAATAAAGAATTATTTCCATTGATACTTCCAGATGTTGAGTACAAATTCTATATATCTTGTATCAGCTGGAAGTCTGAATACAGGATATTTTGATAATCCTATCTATAAAGATAACTTATTGAAAGATCGAGAAGAAATATCTAGTGCCATTGAAACACTCCTACTTAAGATAGATGAAGGTATTTATTCTGTTTAAGCACAAAGGATAGAAATAATTTTCTCCTAAAAATACTTGTTAATACGTTAACAGCATCCAAATACTAAAATATTCAGTTGCTAAGTTTTGAATGAATTCAAGTGAAAAAAAACTATCTCAAATTTTCAATTATGGCAATATTAACCTTATTAATCATCTATAGTATAACATTGAATTCTGGAGTCAGTAACACATTAGCTTCACCCTCCCTAGACACTATTCCAGAACAACCATCTTTAAATGATTTAGTAGTTGCATCCCCAATGGTTATTGACTATGATTCAGATTTTGAAGCTTACGGATTCCCTGGAGATGGTTCACCAGGTGATCCTTATCGAATTGAGAATTACAATATTACAACTACTAGTGATTCCTGTCTTAGTTTCGGTGGATATACTACTAAACATTTCATCATTCAGAACTGCTATCTTAAAACAGATACAAATTATACAATTACTATTGGTAAACACAAAAACTTGCATGATGGTTCTTTTCGTATTGAAGGTAATGATATAGAATCATCAAGTGGAGGTGGGCTTATAATTAATGGCTCATTAGATAGTGGAGCTTATTCTAATTCCATAGTCTCGTTTGATGCTGGAATTGAAATTAAGGATTCTAATTTCACTTATGTAAAAGGTAATACTATTTCTGCATCAACTGCTATTCGATTAACTAATTCTCATGGAGCTTCAGTAATCCAAAATAACTGTAACGAAAGTACAGAAGGAGGTATATATTTGGTAAACTCAAACGATGCAATTGTCACAGGAAATAACTGTTCACTTCTTCGTGTTGACGGAAGCTTAGGTGGCAAAATTGAAGAAAACTATATAGTAGATATAGATGGTGGAATCGATATAAGAGATTCTGATTTCACATATGTTAAAGGAAACACTGTACAAGCAAATACAGCTATCCGATTAAATAATTCTAGTAGTGCTCAATTGATCAACAATATTTGTGATAAGAACGCAGAAGTAGGAATAAAATTAACAGACTCAAATGATGCCGTTATCACTGGTAATAATTGCTCAAACAATGGTGATTCTGGAATCAGAACTGAAATGAGTCTCAATCTAATTGTAACCTATAACTATTTAGCTGACAATTTCTTTGGCATGAGGATTATAAGCTCATCTGAGAGTTTAATCACTAATAACCATTTTGAATCAAATATTGGATATGGACTGAGTATGCAATCATCTACAGGATTAAACAAGATATACCATAATGCATTCTACGATAACAATCTTGGAGGAAGTCAGGCTTCAGATGATGTGGGAGATCAATGGTATAATGAAGTGTTAAATGAGGGGAATTTTTGGAATGACTGGAGTGGTACAGTTAGTGCCCATTATACTATTGACGGTGCAGCAGGTTCAGAAGACTTGTATCCCTTAGGTTACATTCCAGAGGTTTCGGAATATACTAA
The DNA here is from genome assembly GCA_001940755.1 of Candidatus Heimdallarchaeota archaeon AB_125. Classification (GTDB taxonomy): domain Archaea; phylum Asgardarchaeota; class Heimdallarchaeia; order Heimdallarchaeales; family Heimdallarchaeaceae; genus UBA460. The sequence goes on along the minus strand of MEHH01000060.1, from coordinate 6,771 downwards.
AGGTTACATATTACTAGTAATAATTACTTTGTTCTTAGCATTACCTGTGGTTGTATTTAACAAAAGAAGGAAATAGAAACAAAACATTAGAGAGAGTTTCTACCTTTTAATTTATTAGACTTATATAATGTTGATAGTTCTTTTCTTATAGTATCTATAGCAATTTTTGAGTGAGTTATGTCATTAGTTTTCAAATCTATATATTTTGAGTTAGAAATGCTATTAGCTATTCTTTGAGTATTTTGAGATTCATGCAATTTATCTTCACTTTCATCGATTACTATAACTCTTGAATCAATATCCTCGTAAACATCCCAAAAAGTATTATGTGAGAGATGTTTTCCAATTTTCTTCCATTTTGGTGGGTCTGCATTATCAATAATACTTAGATATCTTTCCGTTTGCTGGGGGGAACTACTTTTAACTTTCCTTATCCACCATCTACCGAAAGGAGCAAAAATATTGAAAAAAGAAGGAGGAAAAATATGGAGAGCATACTTGATAAATGGAGGCATTTGAATTTTCCCTGTTGGTCCTGATAAAAATGATAAGTAGGGATTTATTTTCTTCTTTGCTAATGCATGAGCAAAGACCAAAGCTCCAAAAGATGAACCATATACTATTGTATGATTCATATCCAAACCAAAATTTTCTATCACTTCTTGTAAATCTGTAGAAAACCTGTCAATATCATATTTTGAGTCTTTGGATAAAATACTCGATTTCATTTCTCTAGTCTCTAAATAGTATAAATCAAAATACTTGCTGGCTTCAAGCAGAAATTCATCCCAACCTAAAATTGGAGTCCCCCACCCTGGTATAAATACTAAAGAGAAATCTGTTCTATTCTTAGCTTGAGCTTTTGAATAGATTGTTAGAACTTCGGAATTGTCAGAAGTATCAATATACTTCTTCTCAGCTAGCTGATAGTATTCTCCTTTAAATATATGTTCAAGATCCTTCAATCTCTCTAGATTATTCAAACTCATCTCACTGATTTATCCATCTACCTTCTTAATAAAGCTTTCAAAGCTTGGATAAAGAGTAATCATTGCAGTACCATATCCCAGAGTATTAGCAACAACAGGTGAAATATCCCAATATTGGACATCTTTGATGTTTCTAATACTTTTAACTCCTTCTTCAAGTTTCTTTGCAAGTTTTGGATTATTGATATGGTTTATGATTGCATCGTATTCTATATTGGAATCAGTTGTTTCCTCAAATCTTTCAATGATTTTCTTGACAGCACTATTGAAACCAGTACCTGCCCCTTGTCCTCCATAACCTTTATCTCTTGTACTTTCATAGATTGGTTTGAGATTCATAACGGATGAAATCATAGACATCTTAACTGTTTTCTTTATTCTTCCTGTTCTGAACAAGACATCAAAACTACTAGAAATACCACTTGAATGAATCAGAGGTTTCAATTTGTCAAGTGCTTTATTTATGTCATCAACAGATTTTCCTTCTTCAAGCATTTTTTGAGCGAAAAGTACGAAAGGGGCTTGAGCTGTTGCAGAAAATTCTGTATTATATAGATGAACTCTGGGATCATCTTTCAATTTTTTCATAGCTATTTGAACAGATCCTACTTGATTTGACATCACCTGTGTAAGATGAATATATAGAACTTCTTTGTATCCTTCTTTTTTGATGCTTTCAAGAAGCTCAAGAGATTCTTGAGGATTCGCTACTGAAGTTTTTGGAAGTTCTTTCAATGATTTCATCTTTGAAACATAGTACTTTTGATCTATATCTGAAAGATCTTTGCAATGTTTTCCTTCAAACTCTATAGTAGGTTCTAAAAGAGCTATTTTCTTCTTTTTCGCAAATTCAGAAGGAATTTGTGAAGTTGAATCAGTCATTAACTTGATTTTCATATAATCGATTATAGAGGAAAAAGGTTGTTTATATATTTATCTAATCAATAATGCACCAGATTAATTAATTCCGTGATTTCACTAATGTATTTGTCTGATTATTGATTTGTAGATTTCACGAATCAAGAATTAGATTCCCATAATTGTTTGATATCTCTTTTAATTCACAGATTACATAAATAGCTATGTTTTAATCTAAATCCTCTTTTATATGGTTTTGTTCGAGTTGCATTAGTGTTTTGTGAAAGAACACAGCAATTGATTATCAATACTCATACAATCATGACTTAGTGAAACATATGTCACGAATGAAAAAATTGTTAACACGTCCAAGATTGAAGATTGTTCTTCTTACATCACTTATAATAGTAGTTGTAAGTTTAGCTACAGTTGGGGGAATAGCAATCTACCTTACTGTAGGGAACTTAAGAATCAATTTTGAGCAAAATGTAAATGATATTGATCCTCAAGATATGGGGGTTGAAGAATATATTGAAGACAATGAATATATGTACAGTCTAATGGAAGAGAATTTTCCTTTCTTTGATGCTAAAGAGAGAAGATTGGGTTTTAATTGGCTAGACCTAAAGGAAGAGTATTTGGAAAGAATCGGGGATTGTGAAAATAATGCTGAATTTCTCAATGTAATGGTTGATGCTATCCAATCCTTACAGAATTGCCATACCTATCTTGTACCACCTTCCTATACCTCCACACAACGAGGATATTTCGTAGAAGATAATCGCTATCCCTTTTATGAGATTTTTAGCGAAGAAGCTGTTGAAGCCAATCAATATTGGATTGACATCTATAACGATGTAATGTACGAAAGAGATAATTGGTTTCTTGGAGTAAATAGAGAAAACTATGATCTATTAATGGTCTATGACAGAGGTGAGTATGTTGTTCATGAAGTATGGAACTCTACTGATGAATATCTCCTAGACTCTAAAGTAGTTGCAGTAGGTGGAGTTCCTATTCATGACCTGATTAAAGAAAGCTACAAAGCTACATTTCTCCACTTCGATTTTGCTAGGTCTAGGAATCATGTCGAATTTTTGAGACCTCTATATTTGAACTTTTCGACAGAATTTACCTTTCAAAACACTACTGGAGATCCACTAAATGCAACCTTATCCTACGATTCAACATTCAATTATCCTTCAATTAATTGGAGAGGATATTACCCAGAACTATCACCCTTAACAACAAGAAGATATGTAAGTGATAAAGTTGGGTATCTGCAAATTGGAGGTATGATGAATCCAACACCATCTTATCACTCACAAATCATGTCATTCTATGAATCGATTGAAGATTATGACCATCTGATTATTGATATAAGAGGGAATACAGGTGGTAGTGATCGTTTTTGGGTCCAAGAGATTGTAGAACCTCTTCTAAAGGAAAAGACCAAATCTATGACTTATTGGCCAGTTCACAATGATGCCTCTTATTCTCATATCTTCAGAAAGGAAAGACAAGTATTCTTCAAAGCATCAAAATCTCGTTTTGATCAATTACCTCCAGAATTTCAATCTGATGAAGTAAAAATCTATAGGAATCCACACATATATAGACCAAAAAATTCAGTGGATTTCGACGGTGAGATAACAGTTTTAATAGATAAACTAATCTATTCATCTGCTGAATCTTTCTCAGTATTTTGTAGAAACACTGGCTTTGCAAAACTCTATGGTACAAATACAGGCGGTGATGGGATAGGTGATGCTACTTATTTCACTCTACCAAATAGTAAATTGATCTTTAGATTTTCCTATATCATGGGACTCTTTTCTAATGGCGAAGCTAATGAGGAAATACATACTCCTCCTGATGTGTATTATGAGAGTGCTGCAGGTAATTGGAGTGAGTTAATAGATTTTACAATAAAAGAACTTACAAGCTGATTTATTCACCTATAGAAGCAGTTTATAGATGCTTTGGCATCTTTTTTTTTATTAAATTAATGTTCAATGTGCAATTTGAATATTATTAATCTGTTCTAGATAGGATATAATCTACACCCACAAATTCAATAGGTTTGCCTTCTTCATCTTTTCTAAAAGATATTTTCTTTTCCTTTACAAATTTAAACCCTAGACGCTTTAACAGGTTGTTTGATGGTTCATTAACTTTAGCTGTACCTGCTGTAACTAATTTTGCATCTAATGCATCAAACAAGTAATCTAAGGTGACTTTACAGCTTTCAGTAGCAAATCCCTTCCCATGGTAATCTGAATGGAAATTGAAGCCAAATTCAAACGTGTTTTCTTCTTTCTTACCCTTAAAGATTAATCCTATTAGCTTCATATTTTCTTTAAGGATAACTGCAAGAAAATCATCACCTTTTGCAAAATCCTCAACCATTCCTTTGTATTCTTCTAAATCATTTGGCCAAGGTCCTTCATCGTATTTAGCTAATTCTGTTTCTTCATATTTCATAGCTAATTCAGCTAGATCTTCCCAATCATTGATTGAGAAATTTCGAATAAAAAAGCGCTCAGTCTCCAAATTTATCATTGTATATCGTCACGAGTTTAACTAAGCAAGGTTTATAAAAGTTTTACATAAGGTTCCTCATCAATTAAAAGAGGTGTTAGTTAGCTATGATTAAGTCGAATGAAAACTATGAAGAAATTTTGGAAAGAGAACTAACACTTCAAAAGATGTACTAAAATAATCAAAGTGTTAGTATTTTCTATAACTAATTTATGTGTTAAACTTGGTTTAATTTTTGCTGATTGCACTTATAATTGAATAATCAAAAAAGGTATTAGAGAAATGAAAAATATAGAAATTCAAACTCAAAAATTGGATGAAATTCCAGATGTACAAGAATTAGCAAATTTCACTTATGAACTTTGGAAAATTTCTAGACCTGAAATAAATGCATCAATAGAAGGTATTGCAAGTTGGATAAAGAATCTTGTTTATGATGAAGATCCACTCATAGTGAAAGCTTACAAAGAAGATAAGTTGGTGGGGTGGATACTTCTCTTTGTACATGATTCTAGTAAGTTAGAAGTAAATCCATGGGCTCTAGGGGGTCATCCCCTTATCCTCCAAAATGAACCTAGTAAACTGGAAATCGTAAGAGGTATACTCAAAGCGTGCATCAACTATGCTTTGCTCAACAACCATACAAGAATAGAATTATGTTACGAGAAAAAGGAAAACATGGATGAATATCCGATCAATCCTTCCTTATATAAAGAATATAATTTTCCTGAGGAAGATGAAATAGTTTTCATGTCAATTAGCTTAGAAAATACAGAACATTCTCAAGTAGAATTTCCAAAAGGAATAGAAACTATTTTCCTGAAAGATGCAGATGATAGCGATCTTTTTTCTTGCTTCTACGATTCTTTTAGTGAAAGCGGAGACAGGAATTTTCTTTCTGAAACAGATGAAGAAAGAAAAGAATACTTCAATGAACATTTTGACAAGGAAGATGAAATAATAGATGAAGCTTCAATAGTACTTATTGAAGGAACCAAGCTCATTGGTTTTACTCTAGTCAAACCAACACATGGCGAAGGTAATGGTCATCTGTGGATTATGGGAGTTATTCCTGAATATCGAGGACATCAACTAGGATCTAAGCTACTCAACCATGCGATTGTTACACTCAAGGAACAGGGATACAAAACTATGAGTCTTGTAGTTGACAGTGCTAATGAAGCTGCTCTTAAGTTATATGAAAAATACAATTTTATATCAGGATGGAAACGTATAACCCATGCTTGGAAGAACGAATAGAAAAAGTGAAAAGAAAGAAGGAATTCCTTCTAATGTTTCTTTCTTCTTAGTATAATAATTCCTTGTAACATCAGAGGACTTTTCAAATCATTTCATGTTTCCATTTCAACCTTCGATTCTATTGATTCCAAACTATATTTAGGCAGCATTATTCCACCAATTAAGTCAAATAATTGAATGATCAAAGAGCTTCCCTCATCAGTTGTTGTATAAAGTGCTTTGCTAGGTTTATCTGGTTCATAATAAAGTTCAACTAATCTATATTCCATCATCTTTTGTAAGTGTCTGTAAACTGAAGTTAAAGGGATTTTTAGTGATTTCTGTATTGCTCTTACTGATGCTATGGCAGGTTGTTGTTGAACCAAAAACAGTAAACAAAGAAGACCATCTATAGTTATTTTTCTAATGATTTTTATCATTTCTTCATTTTCTTCAAAGAACTTACCATTTACTTGTTCTTCTGATAAGATGACTGTAGTCCCATTACTGCTTCTCAGTTCCTTTGCATTTTCCAGAATTATCTTGTTCTGTGTGAGTACTAGAGTTAGTTGCTTTCGTAATTCTTTCCAATTGGTAGTTGGTTGCTCTGGTTGAAGTTTTCCATATTTATTCAGTAAAATGATAGTAATTCTGATCATAATCGGTAGTATTAATACCATGGCGAAGATAATTGCAAAATCATCTCTATTGAAGTAGGCTAAAGTTATGATTGAAATAATAGCTAAAAGATAAGGAACATAAGTATAATAGAAATTTTTCTGATGAAATACTCTCATTTTCTTTGAGATGAACTCTAATTTCATATTTCTTCTCCTCCTCGAAAGTATCTTAATTGAAAATCTAATTCATAATTCCAATAGCTTGTAGAAGGTATTCCTAGATATTTAGTAATATTAGAAGCAAAATACATCACTCCATGCAGAGGAACACTACCATAATGCTGTGTGCTAACTTCCTGTAATTTATTACTATTTTTTCCCAATTTGTATGTTGTTAACCAATAAAATTCTTGATAATGACGCAAATCATAAAATGTATCTCTATCATATCTCGCAATGTTGAAAGGGAGAGAATAAGCAGTTCTGCTGTAATAATTTAGTGACTCTCTTGCTCTCTTTGTAGA